>JAJYIJ010000019.1 GCA_021790135.1 bacterium
TATAGCCATTTTTGGTGAGCTCCTTTTCGTAGTAAGAGCTGACGAAGTCCGGACCGGCATTCATATTTTGCCATTCGATTTGGACCGTATCGCGGGCGTCTCCAACCGGGCTTGTAATGATGTCCCAGAGCCGCTTGAGCAGAGATTCATTTGGTGCTTTTTCGACCAGAATTTGATCGCCTTGGTCATTTGGTGTCGGTTGGACGGTGAGTAAAAGTGAAGAAAGAATAACCTTTGGGAAGAAACCGGCGATTTCCAAACTACGTTTTTTATATTTGCCAGGAATAAAAATAATTTGACTGATAGTATCCTTGTCGTAGACAGGAATATCGGACGGAAATTCAGTCGGCGGGGTTTTAATAATCGAGGGGCCTGGGCCAACGACAATATGGAAAGCAACGATGAGGGTAATTACAAAAAATACCAAACCACCACAGCTGGTGAGGCAGGCCCCTTTTAAATGAGAATGTTTTTTAGTAAGTTCGCCGATGGGCGGTTCGACAATTTCGACATTGTCGAAATTCGGGGCTGACATAGGTGGAGGGTAGTATAACAGCAAAAGGTGCTCTTGGCTAGAGTTTTGCTCGGCACCCATCATGTGTTATACTAACAGTCATTTTATATTCTATGAAAATAACTTTTATTGGAGCGGCGGCTGGGGTGACGGGCTCATGCAGTCTAGTGGAGACCGGCCCTTTTCGTATTATTGTTGATTGCGGTATGTTCCAGGGCGATGCCGGCGTTGAAAGCAAGAATTTTAATCCATTGCCGTTTGATGCCAAGAGCATCACGCACGTTGTGGTGACGCACGCTCATCTTGACCACGTTGGCCGGTTGCCGGTTCTGGTCAAAAATGGTTATGCCGGACAGTTTTTCGCCACGCGACCAACGGTAGAGTTGGCCAAGCTCGTGATGGATGACGCCTTTGGAATCATGGAATATGACAATAAAAAATTTGGCCGGCCGTTATTGCATGGCCCAGAAGACATTGCTGGCGTCATGGAACGTTCCAAAGGAGTAGAGTATGACGAACCAATTGTTTTGAAGTCGGGCGGTGGGGAAGAGACTGTCCGCGCCACCTGGCACGACGCCGGTCACATTTTTGGTTCGGCTTTTATCGTGCTTGAAGCCGAAGGTAAGCGCGTGGTTTTTTCCGGCGATGTCGGCAACGTGGAGGTGCCAATTTTGCGCGATACGGCCGCTTTGCCGAAAAATGTTGACCTGCTTGTATCCGAATCAACCTATGGCGATCGTCTCCACGAAACAAAGTTAACTCGTCAACAAATCGTGGAGAATATGATCGCGGACGGCACGAAACGCGGCGGGGTGGTGATGATACCTTCCTTCAGTCTGGAGCGCACGCAGGAGTTGATCTACGAGTTGAATGACCTTATTGATCGACAACACCGACTGCCGCCCATGCCAATTTTTTTAGACAGTCCACTCGCGATTGACGCTCTGAAGGTGTATCGAAAATATCCGGAATATTATGACGAGGAAGCAGAAAAATATTTGCAGAGTGGTGACGATGTTTTTGATTTCAAAGGTCTCACAACCACGTATACTCGTACGGAGTCAATGAAGATCAATCATATTCCCGGACCGAAAATTATTATTGCCGGGGCGGGCATGATGAATGGCGGGCGTATTTTGCACCACGCGCGCCGATATTTGTCGGACGAAAAAAGTACACTACTTCTCATCGGTTATCAGTCGCCGGGAACCCTCGGGCATCAAATTTATTCAGGCAAGTCGCCGGTCAGAGTGCTGGGTGATGAGGTGCCGGTGAAGTGCCAGGTGAAAATGGTGGGGGCGTTGTCGGCACATGGTGACCAAAAAAAATTGTTGCAATGGATTGGTGCCGCTCAGCCGAAAAAAGTTTTCCTTAATCACGGTGATCCGTGGTGCAAGGAGGCCTTGGCCAAGAAACTTGGTGAAGTTGGAATTGCGGCGGAGCCGGCTAGTTCTGAGTTAAAAGTGGAGATTTGAACGGAAATTAATTAGACTTATCCACACAAAGCTTTTTTTGTGTGGTTTTTTATTTTATTTTAGCCAAAAATTTGGTGTATTTTTTTGTAGAAAAGTGTTGACGGGTGTTTTATGGTGGTGTAAAATGGATGTTAGTGGGGAAGAGTGGTGAAAATGCTTGTCTTACCACTAATAACAAAAAAATGTTCATCGGTGAATATAGTCACAACTTGGACGATAAAGGACGGCTGGCGATTCCAGTTAAATTTCGGCATGATCTTGCCGAAGGTGCGGTCGTCACACGCGGCCTTGACGCCTGTCTGTTTCTCTACACTAAAGCGGAATGGAATAAGTTAGCGGAAAAATTAGCGTCGCTCCCGTTCAGTCAAGCCAAGGCGCGTGCCTTCAGCCGTTTGATGCTCGCTGGTGCCATGGATGTTGAGATTGACAAGCAGGGGAGGATCATTTTGCCGGAGTATTTGCGCCAATTTGCGCAGTTAAAAAAAGAAGTGGTAGTGGCTGGCCTTTACAACCGTTTAGAACTTTGGGACAGCAATGCCTGGCAGAGTTATAAAGAACAGACTGAAAAAGAAAGCACGGATATTGCCGAACAGATGGGTGAGCTGGGAGTGTAGGTTTTATAAATATCGTCTATATGTCACGACACATTCCAGTTTTGTTGGCCGAAGTGATGAGCTCTCTGCAATTGCAGCCCGGAATGAAGGTTATTGATTGCACTCTTGGCGATGCCGGCCACAGTGAGGCTATTTTGGAAAAAATATTTCCCGGCGGTCACTTGCTCGGTTTAGACGCGGATCCTGAATCGCTTCTCCGTGCCAAACAGTATTTATATCGGTTCGGTGAAGCCGTCACGTATGTCCGCGATAATTTCGTGCACTTAGAACAGATCGCTCGACGCGAGCAATTTGTTCCAGCTGACGCGATTTTATTCGATCTGGGATGGTCAAGTCCGCAGTTTTCGGAACGTGGTCGCGGTTTCAGTTTTGAAAAAGATGAGCCGCTCGACATGCGTTATAACCCCGCCTCGGATCCGGAGAACAATATTCGACCAGCAGCGGACATCGTCAATTCAGCGGCGGTTGATGAATTGGCAAGAATTTTTAAACTGTATGGCGAAGAGCCGCTGGCCGGTGAAATTGCCGCCATAATAGTCGAAAAGAGGCGAGGACAGCCGATTGAAACAACGAAACAACTGGTAGATTGTGTTCTTGATGCCTACCGTACAAAGTTGGGGAGCACGAAAGAAGTTCCCTGGATAGGCGGCATTCATCCAGCCACGCGAACATTTCAGGCCTTGCGCATCGCTGTTAATCAAGAGTTGGCCGTTTTAAAAGAAGCTTTGCCGCAAGCAGTGAATATCCTTAAGGAGGGCGGACAGTTGGCAGTGATTACGTTTCATTCTTTGGAAGATAGGATTGTCAAACATTTTTTACAAAGTCAAAAATCATTAATGATAATTACGAAAAAAGCAATTGAGGCGACAGCGGAAGAAATTCAGAATAACCCGCGGGCCCGTAGCGCCAAATTGCGTGTTGCTCAAAAAATTTAAGTAGTAGTATTTTATTCTTTTTTAACTTATGTCGATCAGACTACGCCTCAAATATCGTTACCGTGGTATCGTCCAGTATTTTTTGTCGCTGCGTTTGCCGGATTGGCTGGTCGGTTTTTGGGCGCGTGTCATCGTGACGGCTTTGGTTGTCGTGGCGGGAGCGGGGTATCTTTTTCAAGTAAATAATCTTTCGACACAAGGCTATGTGATCCATACCTTGCAGAATCAGGTTGATGCCCTACAGCAAAATAATGAACAACTGCAGACAACAATTGCCAGTTATCAATCTCTGTCCAGCATCGAATCGCGATTGCAAGGTCGCAATATGGTGACAGTCGCCTCGATCCAGTATCTTTCGCACGATTCGGGAACCGTCGTGGCGGAACGGTAACAATTTTTCTCTTTCGTTATAATCATCCGGACAACGGATGATTTTTGTTTTTGCCTGTGGTATACTATCGGCAAGAAACTTCATATGTATTTTATTGTTTGGGAACGAATTGCGCTTGAAGCCATTGTTGATATTTTTTACTTCCCCCTGTGGTGGTATACTTTTGGAGTTTGGCGTATCGGCCGTTGGTCGATCGGTTTGCTCGCGCGCGGGAATAGGATTCTGTCTCCCGGGCTTTGGCTTAAAAATTTATTTGTGCCGATGTACGGCCAATATGATTGGGAAGGCCGGACAATTAGTTTTATTGTCCGTTTGGTTGAGGTTGTTATTCGATTATTTCTGCTTATTTTGTGGCTTTTAGTTTGCTTTTTATTTTGGTTGTTTTGGCTTGCGCTTCCGCTCGCTCTTGGTTTTCTTTATTATAAAACGGTTTTTGTGTCAGGCCGGAATTTGACGACCGCTAAGTAGCCTTTATGGCCTCTCTACCAATTACCTCCTTGCCATTGTTGCCGTGCCCCACGTGTCGCTCCACCGGGTATGTCCATTGGCGCACGTGTCCTAATTGTCGAGGAATGGGCATCGGACTCATCCGGCGTGGACGCTGGCTTTATTTTGCGTATCCACTTGATCGTTATCATCTGTCACTTAAGCGGGCGCGTCGTATTTTTAATCATTTACGTTTCACTTTAGTACTCATCGGCGGCCTTGGTTTGCTCTGGTTCGCGGTGAGGAGCCTCTTGGCTGACAAAAATTACAAGTCCATCGCCCTTCATCCGTCTATTGTTCTGTCCCATCCCATTCTTGTGCCGACGAATGCTTGGGTATTGTTATGGATCGGCATTCTAGCTTTCTTGTATGTATGGTATCGATGGCTCCGAGAAAGAGAATTTAAGGGCTTGGTCGAGCGATACGAATACGCACCGCGTACGGAAGAAGCCATGCCGGAATCGGCGGAATTGTGGCCGCGAGTTAAAGCAATACCGCATCGTCTGCGTCATAATATCGCCGACTCATTTACGAATGAAGCGCTGGCGGCTCTTGGTGCCGGATATCATATCGCGGATCAGGGCGGCTATAACACTTTCCAGCCCGTTCATTTATTGTATGCTCTTTTGTCGGTGAATCGTATCAGCAATATCTTTATCCGTTTAGGTGTTCGGCCGCGAAGTGTCCAGGAACGTTTGCTGCCGCTTATCGCCAAGGGCGCTGCCACGACGGGGGGGCGGCATACTGTGCCGGTGCCAGCGCCGGAAATATATCAGATTATTTTTAATGCCTACGAAACAGCTTATAACGAACATCAGGATTTTGTCAGCGTCACGGAATTGATTGTGGCAACTACCGCGGCATCGCCAGATTTACAGGGGGTTTTATTTGATCTGGATATTGACCAAGTGAAATTAGCTAACGTGGTGGCATGGGCGCGGGTTCGAGAGCGACTTTTTCGTCAATATAAAAAATTGCGTAGTGCCGCCAGCCACCGTTCTAAATATGGTATGGATCGGGCGATGACGGCAATCGCGACTCCCTATTTGAATCATTTTAGTGATGATTTGACCCTCATGGCACAATTTGGCCATACGGATACTTGTGTGGCGCGTGATAAAGAAGTAACGGAGGTTTTTCAGGCGCTCGAGGCCGGCCAACAACATGTTATTTTAGTCGGCGATGTCGGGGTCGGGAAGCGCAGCGTGACGGAAGGGATTGCTGGACGGATGGTGCAAGATGATGTGCCGGAAGGCTTGAAAGATAAGCGTCTCGTTCGTTTGAGTATCCCGGCTCTTTTGGCGGGGACAAGCCCAGCTGGAGCGATGGAACGTTTGCAGAATTGTATTAATGAAATTATTCGTGCCGGTAATATTATTTTGCTAGTGTATAATTTACATGAATTTCTTGGCGTTTCAGTGGGAGAAGGAGGGGCCAGTTCAGATGTGGCGAGCACGTTGGCGGAGAATTTGAGTGCCGGACGTTTCATAATGATCGCAACGACGACGACGGAGGCCTACGCTACAAGTTTTGCCCATTCGAAATTAAGTTCGCTATTTACTAAAGTGGATATTCCTGAAATGACGCTTGACCAAACAGTGCAAGTGTTGGAATCCAAGGTTGCCTATGTTGAATATAAAAATCAGGTATTTTTTTCTTACGAAGCATTGGCGAAAGCGGCGGAGTTGGCGAAACATTTTGTGCGTGATGTGCTTTTGCCTGGTAGTGCCCTTGACCTCATGAATGAAGCGGCAACGTTGACGCATAAACACAAAGGCTTGCACGCGCTCGTGACTGCGGAAGAAGTAGCAGCCGTCGTCTCAAACAAAACAAATATTCCTTTAACGGCAGTCGGTAGCGATGAAAAAACAAAGCTGCTTCATTTGGAAGAAGCGATGCATAAACGTGTGGTTGGTCAAGACGAGGCCGTTGTGTTGGTGGCAAATGCACTGCGGCGGGCACGAGCGGCGGTTCGATCACAAACGCGGCCGATCGCCAACTTTTTATTTTTAGGACCAACTGGCGTTGGTAAAACTGAGCTAGCCAAAACACTGGCCGAAATTTATTTTGGTGGTGAGGAGCGCATGATCCGGCTGGATATGAGTGAATATCAAGATGCCGGCAGTGATGTTCGGTTGATCGGAGCGCCCGGAGAAAAGGGGACTGGCGTTTTGACCGAAGCTATCCGGCGTCAGCCATTCGCGTTGCTTCTCCTTGATGAATTGGAAAAGGCAAATAAAGATGTACTTAATTTGTTTTTACAAGTGATGGACGATGGGCGTCTGACTGACAGCACGGGGCGAACAGTTGATTTTACGAATACTATTTTGATCGCCACTTCAAACGCTGGCACGAGCTTTGTTACCGAACAGCTCAAGGCTGGACTTTCGCCCGACATGGTGAAGGATCGACTAATTCACGGCGAGCTTAAGCAGTATTTTCATCCAGAATTTTTGAATCGTTTTGATGGTATCGTCTTGTTCCATCCGCTTGATAAAGAGAGTATTAAAAAAATTGCCGCCCTGATGCTGGCGCATGTAGCCAAAGATTTGGAGACAAAGGGCATCACGTTTGAAGTCCAGGATGCGGCGCTTGATTTTTATGCTCGTATTGGTTTTGATCCGGAATTTGGGGCGCGGCCACTTCGACGAGCCATCCAGGAGCACGCCGAGAATCAATTGGCGGAATTGGTTTTAAGCGGCAAAGTTGGTCGGCACGACACAGTGGTGTTGGGGACTGAAGGAGCCTTGACCGTTCGCCATCCTTAATGCAGGAATCTATGCTTTATTTCGCCGTAGCCTTGGTTGTATCTGCTCTCCTGACGGTTTTGATCCGCAGAGTGGCGGAGCGTTGGCACATCATGGATCAGCCGGATGCTCTGCGCAAGTTTCATTCGAAGCCGGTGGCCCTGCTTGGGGGCGTCGCTTTATTTTTGACTTTTTGGGGTGTTGTCGGTTATCTCTATTTGACGCAGCCGACCCTGGCCGGTTTAAATCGATTGGCGGAGCCTCTCATTGTCAGTTTTTTTGCGAGTTTGGCTATTATTTTGATTGGAATTATTGATGATATTCATCCCATTCCGGCTTGGCCGCGGTTATTTTTGACGATGGCGGTCGTGCTCATTGCCGCGACCCATGGATTACAACTTGGTAAATTGACCAATCCACTTGGTGGCATTGTTGCGCTTTCAGGCATTGTTGGTGGCCTGTTTGTTTTTTTCTGGCTTATGGGGGCGATGTATACAATTAAAATTACCGATGGCCTTGATGGTTTGTCTACCGGCGTGGCAGCGATTGGCGCCTTGATGATCGCGGCTTTGGCCTCTTCGCACGCTTTTTATCAACCTAACGTGTCGCTCTTGGCTTTTATTTTTGCCGGCACGGCGGCAGGATTCTTGATTTTTAATTTTGTGCCGGCGTCTGTCTTTCTCGGAGAGAGCGGGAGCCTTTTTTTAGGATTCATGCTTGGCATTTTGGCAATCATTTCCGGCGGCAAAGTGGCAACGGCTTTTTTGGTCTTGGCGATTCCGGCTTTCGATTTGGCACGTGTTATTTATTTGCGTTTGAAGCATCGCAGTTCGCCGTTCAAGGGTGACCGTCTCCACTTGCATTATGCATTACTTTCGCGCGGTTGGTCGGAACGCCAGGTTGTGCTCTTATTTTATGCCGTGGCAGCAGCGGGCGGTATTGCAGCTTTGCTTCTTCAAAGTCGAGAAAAATTGATTGCGATGGTCGGTTTGGCCATCCTCATGATCGCAGTCGGCGCGGCACTTTCACCACGCGTCGTTACTGATAAATAGCACTATGTTCTCTCACCGAGTATACGTCGAACCCAGGCCATGGCATTTTGTTTTACTCGCGGTGGTTGTTATTACGGCGATCGGTTTTAGTATCTACCAAAAACAGTGGCCGACCGCTTATGTCAATGTAAGCGGCGATACTTTTAAAGTTTTGGTTGCGAATACCTACGCCCGCCAGGTTGAAGGGTGGAGCAATAAGAAAAATATGGGCGGCTACGGCGGGATGCTTTTTACCTTTAGTGATTACGGGCAGCACGCCATGGTTATGCGCGACATGGATTTTCCGCTTGATATTATTTGGCTGGATGGAAATCGTATTATCGATATGGCTCCTAATCTGCCACCGGCACAACACAATATTCCGGAAAATGAGTTGACGCCTTATTTTGCCCGTTTGTCGTCGACCGCAGTGCTCGAATTACCGGCTGGTTTTATTGTTTCCCACCACCTAAAAATTGGCGATACCATCACGGTTGGCACTTGAGCGCTTGACAGGCTTTGTTTTTTCCTTTATACTGATACCATTGTTAATTTTTTCGAATATGCTTAATGTCATTGCTACCGGCGGTAAACAATATATTGTCCGATCGGGCCAGAAGCTAAAAATAGAAAAACTTGAAGTAAACGAAGGCGGAAAAGTAACCTTTGAAAACGTTTTGTTGACCGCTGACGATGATGGAAGTAACGTGCAGATCGGCACTCCGTATCTTGCCGGAGCCAAAGTGTCAGCAACCGTTTTGAAACAGGGAAAACATCGCACCGTGCGAGTGGAGAAGTTCAAACGCAAAGTCCGCTATCATAAAGTCCACGGTCAGCGGCAACGTTTTACGGAAGTGCAGATTGCCTAAAGAAAAAAATATCCCCCGTCAGGGGGATTTTCATTTTTCCGTTCGGTTTTTAATGGCGCTTGCCAGTGTGATTTCGTCAGCATAGCGCACATCGGCGCCGAGTGGCAAGCCGCGGGCAAGGCGGCTGATTTTTATTTTTGGATTTTGGTGTTCTATTTCCTGAGTGAGGTAGAGCATGGTGGTTTCCCCAGCCAAGTCCGGGTTGAGAGCCAAGATAATTTCTTGAATAGGTGGTGTGGAGGTTTTGATACGTTCTAATAACTCTTTGATTTTGAGCTCCTTCATTATTTCTTCGTTATTGCCGTCAATCGTGCCGCGGAGCACATGATAACGGCCCTGAAAGACGCCAGTTTTTTCGATAACCTTAACGTTCGGTGGATCGGCAACCACACAAACGAGGTTGTTCTGGCGCTTTGGGTCGCGGCAAATAGGACAGGGGCTTTGATCACTGAAGTTCCAACATACTTCGCAGCTTTTTACCTTTTCGACCAATTCTTTCAGAGCCAACATGAGCTCCGTTGTTTCTTTTTTTCCTGATTTTAATAAATGAAAAATATACCGTTCCGCCGTTCGCTCGCCGACAGAGGGGAATTTTTTAAAAGCGCGGATCAGGTTTTGGATGGATTGGGGGTACATGCGTTCGTTAACTCTGCGGCATTCCTGGAAAGCCGCCCATCTCCTGCATCTTGCCCGCGATCACGCGCTGCATTTTTTTCAGGGCGTCATTGTGGGCGTCTTTGATGGCGTTTTCGAGTTTGGTTTTTTTGTCAGGAGCAAGCAGTTCCGGATCAATGGCCACGGCCGTTATCGACAAGTTGCCATCCATGGTGAGGATCACTTTATCACCTCCCGCGCGCGTCGTAACAGTTTCACCGCTCAAGGCGCCCTGCAGTTTTTTGCCCTGTTCGCGGAGATCTTTGAATTGCTTGAGTTTGGAAAGCATCGACATATATGAAAAAATAAATATAATATTTTAAAATTAAAATTGCGGCACTGAATTTTCGGTGATGTTCGGTTGGTTAAGCGGCGGCTTTTTGACAAAAGCGGATTTTGGTTTCAGGGCGGTGCCCGCGGCCGGCAAAGCTGTTTCTAAATTACGGAAAGAGGCAAACGCTTCGTTAAAGGCAACTTTGACGATGCCGGTTGGACCGTTGCGGTGTTTGGCGATATGGATTTCGGCGATAGTACGTTCATCCGGCGGTACGTCTTCAGGGCGGTAGTTGCGGTCAGCCGATTTTCGATAGATGAAAAGAACCACGTCGGCATCCTGCTCGATGGAACCGGATTCACGCAAGTGCGACAGCTTCGGAATGGCCGGCTTGCTTTGTTCGACGACACGCGAGAGCTGTGACATGGCGAGCACGGGAACGTCTAATTCACGGGCGATGCCTTTGAGACCGCGGGTAATTTCGGCAACTTCTTGGGTGCGATTTTCGCCCGAGCTTTTGGTTGTTGATTCCATGAGCTGGAGATAATCGATCACGATCAGCCCCAGGCCGTGTTCGGATTGAAGACGACGCGCTTTGGTTCGGATTTGCATGATATTGACATTGGGAGAGTCATCAATGAAAATTGGCGCTTCGGATAAAACGCCGATAGCGTGCCCAATGCGCGGAAAATCATCGTCTTCCGGCCTTTCCGAAAGGCGACCGGTGCGCATACGCCAAAGATCGACATTGGCCTCCGAGCAGAGCAGACGGTCGACCAGCTGTTCCTTGCTCATTTCCAGGCTGAACATGCCAACGGGTATTTTTTGTTTGGTCGCAATATGACGAATCATATCGAGGGCCAGCGAGGTTTTACCGACCGATGGGCGGGCAGCCAGAATGACAAGATCGGATTTTTGCAGGCCGGCTAACAAATTATCGAGTGACCGGAAGCCAGTCGGGACGCCGCGCAACTGACCCTTGTTGCGGTGGAGTTCATCGATACGGTCGAAAGCATCGGCCAGGACACCGCGAATGGGAGTGAATGACTGTTTTAAATAAACTTGCGAGACCCCGAACAGACGTTGCTCGGCTTCGTCGAGGATTCGTTCAATGTCATCGGTTTCTTCTTCATAGGAAATTTGACTGATTTCATGGGCCGCTTTCAAGAGTCGTCGGCGGGTGGCCTTGCGGTGGACGATGCCGGCATAATGGGCGACGTTGGAAGCGGTGGGTACGGTATTCGTCAAAGATACAAGGTAACTTCGGCCGCCAATCATCTCAAGTTGATTTTTTTCTTGTAAGCGATTGGTGAGTGTCAAAAGGTCAATCGGCTCACTTTTAGCGTATAATTCCTGGATCGCTTCGTAGATTTTGGCATTGGCGTCTTTGTAAAAATCAGTCGGCTCCACCAGGTCAGCCACTTTCAGCATCGCTTCTTTATCAATTAAAAGCGAACCGAGGAGCGACATCTCGGCTTCCAGGCTTTGAGGAGGAATTTTTTCGATTTCGTCAGGCATAGTTTCTTGCCTGTCATAGTAGCGTAATCTTCATTTTCCGGCAAGAGGAGTGTGGGGGAAGAAAGGTGGCTAAATTGTGCGCGTGTGCTATACTTTACCTTGTCTATGAATTTGAATTTTTTTAGTCGTAAAATTATTCAACCTATCTTGGTCGGCGTGTTTCTTATTTTGTTGGCGACTGGCTTTTATCTTTTATATATTTCCCGAACCGGGGCAAGTTTGTTTTCTCCTTGGCAGACGATTCAGCCGGCGTATATCTATTGCTTTGCCGCCATAACGCTTGTACTGGGCGGTATGATTTTTTTGAGACTACCCCGACGCCTTTTGCTTTTCTTTTTTATTTTATATTCTTTTCTTCTCCATAGTTATCTGCCGCTGACGCACCAGCTTCTGTATGGCGCTGATTCTTGGCGGCATATTGCCGACGCTGCTCG
>JAJYIJ010000020.1 GCA_021790135.1 bacterium
TTAACATATATGAATTATAAAGTCGCTGACATTAGCCTCGCCGATTGGGGACGCAAAGAAATCGTTTTGGCGGAAAAAGAAATGCCGGGCCTCATGGCCTTGCGCCAAAAATACGCCAAAAAAAAACCCCTCACCGGCGCGCGTATTGCTGGTTGCCTCCACATGACCATTCAGACAGCTGTGCTCATTGAAACACTGACAGCGCTTGGAGCCGAAGTCCGCTGGAGTAGTTGTAATATTTTTTCGACCCAGGATCACGCTGCGGCCGCCATTGCAAAATCGGGCGTGCCGATCTTTGCGTGGAAAGGTGAAACAGAAGAAGAATACTGGTGGTGCGTTGAGCAAAGTTTAAAATTTGCTGATGGCCAGGGTCCTAACTTGCTACTGGATGACGGTGGCGATCTCACGCTCCTGATACACGAAAAACATCCGGAACTTCTTAAAGAAATCAAAGGTGTATCCGAAGAAACAACCACCGGCGTCCATCGCCTCTACCAAATGATGGAAAAGGGGACGCTCGGCACAATCGCTATCAATGTCAACGATTCCGTGACGAAATCAAAATTTGATAATAAATATGGCTGCCGCGAAAGCTTGGCCGATGGCATCAAGCGCGCTACCGACATTATGGTCGCCGGCAAAACCGTCGTGGTCGCGGGCTACGGCGACGTCGGCAAAGGCTGCGTCCAAAGCATGGCTGGATTTGGCGCGCGCGTTCTGGTCACCGAGGTTGATCCAATCAACGCCTTGCAGGCAGCTATGGAAGGCTACGAAGTTACCACCATGGAAGACGCCGCCCGAGCTGGCGACATTTTTGTCACCGCCACCGGTTGCTGCGATGTGATTCGCGGCGAGCACATGGATGCCATGAAAGACGGCGCTATCATCTGCAACATTGGCCACTTTGACAGCGAAATTGATGTTGCCTGGCTGACCAGCCAAAAAAATATCTCGGAAGAAAACATTCAACCACAGGTTGATAAATTTACCTGGGACAATGGCCAAGGAAAATCAATCGTTCTTCTTTCCCGCGGTCGCCTGGTCAACCTTGGCAATGCCCACGGACACCCGAGTTTTGTCATGAGCACCAGTTTTACCAACCAAGTGTTGGCGCAATTGTCGCTCTGGCAAGAAAACAAAAAATATGAAAACGGCAAAGTCTATACTTTGCCCAAGCACTTAGATGAAGAAGTAGCTCGCTTGCATTTAAACAAACTCGGCGCCAAACTCACCAAACTGACTAAAAAACAAGCTGACTATCTTGGCCTGCCCGTTGATGGGCCATTTAAGCCGGAGCATTATCGATATTAGGTTTCACCATTCAAAAAACGGCTGCGCTCGCAGCCGTTTTTTAATTTATTCTCCTTCGGATAGCGCCTCCCACAATAATTTCCATACTGACTTCATTGTCTCGGCCACCGCGTGATCCTCAATAATAATTCCAGCATATGGTTTACGAAAACTATAGATAGCAATTTTTCCACCGTAGATATCAATTTCAGTATCAAATTTAGTTGTAGCACCCACCAATCGAAAATTACGCAACTGTCTTTCATTGTGCACATGCGGATCTTTCAACCAATCGCCACGTTTGGCAATCACTTGATAATCAATATTTTTTTTCACCCGCCGGGCCACATAATCCCAAATATAATCTCCCATTACTGCAATCACTTTATCAAAATCGCCAAAGCCATAAATTTTTTCTCCCACAACCAAGGTATCTTCGTAAAGATGTCTTAAACCATCAACTCCCTGATAAAAACGAATGTTTGGTTTACTGCTAGGTAAATTAAATACACTCATTAACTCCGGCACGGCATTTTTTATTTCTCGTAGATGTTGCTCGGCTTTTTGAATAAAAACATGAGGATCCTCCGGAAGCAGCAATGTGCGTCCGCCTTTTTTTACTTGGGAGACTAAACCCCGCGCTCTTAGTTCCTCCAAAAAATTATACACTGTCGTACGTTTAATACCGGTTTCGCGACTGATGTCTTGCACGCTGGAGCCGCCCAGTTCCAAACAAGCCAAATAAATCTTGGCCTCATGTTCATTCAACCCGAGCGTTGGCATTAAATGAGAAATGTCTTTCATCTGTGGAAAATTAAATAATCTTGCTGGCTTGTTTTAGTTGTTTAAAATTTGTCGATATATTTAGACATTTACCATAAAATTTATTATTTGTCAAATATTGGCTAATTTTAGATTAAAATTTAAAAATTAATTATATGACTATCTGCCAAAATTAAATTATTGACATAAATTCTAAACAAGGATACATAGCCAACAATTCCGCCGCGTGACCCCGAATTTTTTGTTTGCCAAAACTACCAAAATCCTGTTTAATATGTTCAATTATGCTTACCGTTTTTCTCCTTACTGTTTATTCTCTAGTCTTTTTTTTCTTCGCCTGGCGTTATTTTAAATACGCCGTGGGTACTTTTATTATTCTTCTCCCTGCTTACCTCTTGCGTTTTACTATTTTTCATCTCCCTTCCACTCTCCTCGAACTCACTTTTGGGCTTCTCTTGCTTGTTTGGTTAATTCATTATAGTAAAACTGGATTTAAAAATCTTGCATCACAGATCACAGCTCACAAATTGTTCTTTATTTTTTTTTCCTTATTCTTTGTCGCCTCAATTGCCGGCGTCTTTATCAGCGACATGTGGTGGTATTCTCTCGGCCAGTGGCGCGCTTATTTTTTAGAACCGATGATCTTGTTTTTAATGCTTATTGGCATGGGGGAAGACCTCACGTCCAGCTCCCTCATCACGCCGCTTATTATCTCCACCCTGTCTATTAGTATCTTCGGCATTATTCAACGTTTTACCGGTTGGTATATTGGCAACGCTGATACGGTCGCTTTGGCCGAGGGCCGTACCACCTCATTTTTTCTTTCACCCAACGACGTTGGCCTCTACATCGCGCCACTCATACCGCTGATGATTTACCTGCTATTCACTGCATTTAAAAAAATACAAATCAAGAAATGTCGTGTATCTTTTTTTATGTATCTTTTGTTCTTGTTTCTTGCTCTCGCTGCTCTCTTTCTCTCCCAGTCGCTTGGTGCCTTCGTTGGCCTGGCCGTTGGGGGAATTGTTTTCCTTTTTTTGCTTGGCTATAAAAAAATTGCGTTTGCTCTTATCGTCGCTGGCATTTTCGGATTTTCGCTCATCTATCTGCACTCACCAATAAAAATTCGTTCCTTTGGTAATCGTCTTACACTCTGGACATATACCGACCGCTTTCTCACTGCTTCACCTAAAAATTTCATTTTTGGTGCTGGCATTCGCCAATTTTTCCGCAAAATTCAGAAGCCATATTACCACGTCGGAGGCAACTTGGAACGTCTAATTTACCCGCATAATATTTTTCTTAATTTTTGGAGCGAAATTGGCCTCTTCGGTATGCTCGCCTTTATTGGTCTTTTTGTTTTTTTGCTCTTATATTCTTATAAAAATCAAAAAAGGGGTCGTCTGCTTTCCGCTACGTTACTTTTTAGTTTAACAATTATTTTCATTCATGGCCTGGTCGATGTCCCCTATTTTAAAAATGATTTGGCGATGCTGTGGTGGATTTTGGCAGCCATTATTTTTAAAGTCGAATCCAACAAAAAGTTGACTATCGAATAATATATGTTTCGTTATTATTTTTTCGCCATAATAACCGCCCCCGGTGTTGTTGTGCACGAAATCGGCCATGCGCTTTTTTGCCTTTTGGCCGGCGTTAAAATCCATCACATTAAATTCTTTCAATTCAAACAAACAGCTGGCTATGTCATCCACGACGAACCAAAAAATATTTTTGCCAGCATTACTATTTCTTTTGGCCCCCTCATCATCAACAGTTTTCTAACGCTGCTTTGTTTTGCCCATCTGAATGCCCCCTATTTTACTTGGTTGAATCTGTTGTTCGCCTGGCTCGCCCTGGCTGTCGGCCTGCACGCCATTCCTTCGACCGGTGACGCCCAAACATTGCTCTCCATTACGAACCATCGTTTCTGGCGCAATCCGTTTGTTATCGTGGCCTATCCTTTTGCTCTTATTCTCTACCTGCTTAATCTCCTCAAACGTTTGCACGCGGATGTGGTGTATGTACTTTTACTTTTTTGGCTGGCTCGTTTTTATTTTAAAGCTTAAAAGAGACTCTCGCCTGGAGAGTCTTTTTTAAATTTCTTATTCATTATTCATTCTTATTCTCTATAATAGCATCCCTCTCCTTAACCTTGGGATGAAAACGGCGATCGTCAATTGCCAGCACAAGAAAAATGAAAAGGGTGGCTCCGATTGCCAAAACAAAATATCGGACCCCAACGACCATACCAATTGCTGCCACCGCCCAAAGCCCCGCGGCTGTGGTCAAACCCTCAATTCGATTTTCCTTGTGCAAAATCATACCGGCACCCAAGAAACCAACACCCGTTACGATCTGAGCCGCCACATTCGCTGAGGCCTGGTATGTAGGACCAAAGAAATTCACACAAACAGCAGTAAAAAGCGAAGCCCCAGCACAGACCAAAGCATAGGTCCGAAAACCGGCCTGGCGACCGCGATATTCACGCTGCGCCCCTAAAATTCCACCTAAAGTAATAGCCAAAACCAATTGCCCAAGAAGATACAATTGTAACATATAGTTCCAGTATAGCACATTGTTGACGGAAAAGGGAATACTTGGTATATTTTGATAACTTTGGGCCGATAGCTCAGCTGGTAGAGCACCGCGTTTGCAACGCGGGGGTCTGGGGTTCGAATCCCCATCGGTCCACCACCTTTTTATAAATTTACAATATATAGTGGCTTATCCACAGTTCAACCACTATATATAGTATTTAGTCTGTGTTATACTAAGGAGGTATCCTTAGTATTTTAATATTAATTCTATCCCACATTTATGTCCGCCCCTCTTAAAATCAAAAAACGTAATGGCGTTCTGGTTGATTTTGATACCAATAAAATAACGAGCGCCGTCGAAAAATCTTTCATCGCGGTTCGAGGAGCAGCTGCCAGCGAAAAAATTGGTTTATTAACTGCTCGGGTTGTTGAACAGCTGGACCTTATTTTCAGTGGACGAACGCCCGCGGTCGAAAATGTACAGGATTTTGTGGAAAAGGAATTAATGCAACAGGGCTTTTATGATGTGGCAAAATCGTACATTTTGTATCGTTATGAACATACAAAAGTACGTGAAGAGAAGAAAAAAGAAATGCAGGAAAAAATCGAAAAAAATGATTTAAGCATTATCAAACGATCCGGCGCCAAAGAAATTTTTTCACTAGATAAACTTCGCCACTCGCTTAGCTTTGCTGTCAGTGGCTTGGAGAAAGATGTTGATGCCGAAGCCCTCCTCAACCAGTGTCGATCTGAACTCTACGATGGCATCAGCACCACTGACTTGGCAAAAGCTTTGATCATGACCACGCGAGCAATGATTGAACAGGATCCCGCCTATGCCAAAGTGGCGGCCCGCCTTCTTCTCGCTGTTATCTACAAAGAAACAATTGGAAGCAGCGTCATTGATTACAAAAAACTTGAGACGCAATACCGCGAAGCTTTCATTCGCAATCTTCGCCGCGGCGTGGAAATCGAACGTTTAGATCCTAAGCTGCTCGCTTTTGATCTTGATGCTATCAGTCAAGCGCTTATCATCGAACGTGATGATCTTTTTGTATATCTTGGATTACAAACACTTTACGATCGCTATTTTATTAATGACCCTGACACAAAACAGGTACTTGAAACACCGCAAATGTTTTGGATGCGTATCGCTATGGGCTCTGCATTACACGAAAAAAACAAAACCGAACAAGCGATCAAATTTTACGATATCATGTCGCAGCTGCTCTATACCCCTTCAACACCAACTCTTTTCCATGCCGGAACCGTCAAACCACAGCTCAGCTCCTGCTACCTCAACTCCGTATCCGACTCATTAGACAATATTTTTAAAACTTATGCGGATAATGCCCAGCTTTCTAAGTGGTCTGGAGGAATTGGAACTGATTGGAGCAACATTCGTGGCACCGGCTCGTATATTCAAGGCACCGGAGTGGAATCCCAGGGTGTTATTCCATTTCTGAAAATAGCCAACGATGTGACCGTTGCCATCAACCGATCCGGCCGTCGCCGTGGCGCCAGCTGCGTCTATCTTGAAACCTGGCACTACGACATTGAGGCTTTTCTAGAATTACGCAAAAATACCGGCGATGAACGTCGCCGTACTCACGACATGGACACAGCCAACTGGATTCCTGACCTATTTATGAAACGCGTGCGTGACGATGCAATGTGGACTTTATTTAGCCCCGATGAGACACCTGATCTGCACCATCTCTATGGCAAACAATTTGAAGAAAAGTACGCCGCCTATGAAGAACGGGCGAAACATGGCGAAATAAAATTATTCAAAACAATCAAAGCCCGCGATCTGTGGAAAAAAATGCTTGGCATGCTATTTGAAACCGGCCATCCTTGGATCACCTGGAAAGACCCGAGCAATATTCGCTCGCCTCAAGACCATGTTGGTGTCGTACACAACTCGAATCTTTGTACTGAGATCACTCTTAACACATCAGAAAATGAAACCGCGGTCTGCAACCTTGGCTCACTTAACTTCGCCAAATTCGTGACGAACGGCGCCTTCAACACTACGCTTGTTAAAGAGGTCGTCACGACTGCTTTGCGCATGCTCGATAACGTAATTGATATTAACTACTATCCAACTGAAGACGCTCGCCGCAGCAATCTTCGTCATCGACCGGTCGGCCTCGGTATCCGCGGTTTTCAAGACGCTCTGTATGCCCTTGGTATCAATTTTGATTCTGAAGAATGCGTTCGCTTCGCCGACAGCAGTATGGAAAGCGTTGCCTACTACGCCTATCTTGCCTCTAGTGAACTAGCGCGAGAACGTGGCGCCTACAGCACCTTCCGCGGTTCGAAATGGGATCGGGGAATTCTCCCCCAGGATACACTTGATCTGCTTGAAGAGGAACGCGGGGAACGCGTTGCCGTCGATCGCAGCAGCGCTCTAGATTGGACGGTGGTAAGAAATTCGATCAAACGCTGGGGTATGCGTAACTCCAATTGTTTGGCTGTCGCTCCCACCGCAACAACTGCAAACATCGTCGGCTGCATTCCAACAGTTGAACCAATTTATAAAAATCTCTATGTCAAATCCAACCAGGCAGGAGATTTTACCGTTATCAACCCCTATCTCGTTGAGGACCTCAAAAAATTAAATCTTTGGGATTTTGAAATGCTCGGTAAGATCAAATACCATGATGGAAGTATTGCTGAAATTGGAGAAATTCCAGCAAACATTCGCGCCAAGTATAAAGAAGTCTTCGAGATCAATCCAATGTGGATCGTCAAATCTGCTGCCTATCGCGGTAAATGGGTCGATCAAAGCCAGTCAATTAATATTTTCTTCCGCGGTTCCTCCGGCAAAGATTTAAGTGAAGTATACTTCTACGCTTGGGAACATGGCTTAAAAACCACCTATTATCTTCGCGGCTTGGCTGCCTCACAGGTGGAAAAATCAACCATTAACACCACCGATTATGGGTCAACCCATTTGCGCAAGTTTGAAACTGGCGCTCAGCCCACAGCTTCTCCAATGCCAATAAATGTCGCACAGCCCGTTTCCACCACGTCAAATGCTCCTGCGATAGATAAACAGGGTCAAACAGTGGGCAAAGGGCCTCAGCCCGCCCCCAAAGCCTGTGCTATTGATGACCCGAGTTGTGAATCGTGCCAATCATAGCTTTCCACCAACTCAATCTATGCCAATCACAAAAACAACTGAAAAAGTTGATATCAATAAACGCCGCATTATTAATGGTGCTGACGCAGATGTCATCCAACTTTACCCCATGCGTCATACCTTCGCGTGGGAAGCCTATAATACCGGCAATGCCAATCACTGGCTGCCAACTGAAATTAGCATGCAAAAAGATATTGAAGAGTGGAAATCGCCGACATTTTTGACCGATGATGAACGGAAAGCACTCAAAACTGTGCTCGGATTCTTTACCACTGCCGACTCAATCGCCGCGAACAATGTCGTCCTAGCGATGTATCGCCACATCACTTCTCCCGAATGCCGCATGTATCTTCTCCGCCAGGCCTATGAAGAAGCTATTCACACCCACGCTTATCAATACATCGTCGAATCACTTGGCCTGGATGAAGGAGAAATTTTCAACATGTATCGCGAAGTTGATGCCATCTACAACAAGGATTCCTTTATCTTAAGTTTTAATGAGGGAATTTTCAATCCAGAGTTTAAAACCGGCACTTTTGAAAATGATCAAAAATTTCTGGAAAACATGGTAATTTTCTCGCTTATTCTTGAAGGAATATTTTTCTACAGCTCCTTCGCGGTAATGTTTGGCTTTCAACGCCAAAATAAGATGGTTGGTTCGGCTGAACAAATTCAATATATCATGCGCGATGAGAGTCAACACCTTAACTTTGGCATCAACATCATCAACACAATTAAAGAAGAGGAGCCGGAGTTGTGGACGCCGGAATTTCAGGCTCATGCAATTGATCTCGTTCGTCAGGCAGTCGATCTTGAAGCAACCTTTGCCGCCGAGGTCTTTCCTAAGGGAATTTTTGGAATGAATGCTGACGGTTTTCGGAAATACATCGAGCATATTGCTGACCGGCGCCTTGCCCGCGTTGGCCTTCCACTCCAATATAATGCGACAAACCCTTTCCCGTGGATGAGCGAAGCGATCGACTTAAATAAGGAAAAAAATTTCTTCGAAACACGCGTCACTGAATATAAAGTTGGGGGGACTCTGGACTGGTAGTCAATCTTCCTCTATTATAGCAAGCGACGAATACTTTATTTAAAACTCTATGCAGCTTCGTTCGTCGCTCGTTGGTTTTGGTTACCGTCATATTTGTAAGCCAATTTTTTTTCGATTTGATCCTGAGGTGGTTCATGATTTTATTATTAAATTTGGTTCTTGGATTGAAAAACATTCAGCCCTCAAAAAAAGCAGTCAATATTTTTTCAACTTCTCCCATTCTCAATTAGAACAAACAATTCTCGGAATCAAATTCAAAAACCCCATTGGCTTAGCCGCGGGTTTTGTAAAAAACGCTGAACTGCTCGACTTGCTGCCAGCTGTCGGTTTTGGTTTTGTAGAAATTGGTTCAATAACAGCCAAATCGTGTGCAGGAAACCCCAAACCACGTCTTTGGCGCCTACCCAAAAAACATTCTTTGCAGGTCTACTATGGACTAAAAAATGACGGTGCCGACACTGTTCACGATCGCCTCAAAAATAGAAATTTTCAATTCCCAATCGGTATTAGTATCGCCAAAACAAATGAACGTACTACTACTTTACTCGAACAGGGTATTGAAGATTATTTTTATTCTTACGTTCTTTTTCAGGATACGGGTGATTATTTCACAATTAATATCAGCTGCCCGAACACGTACGAAGTCACTTCCCCCTTTTTACAACCCCAACATCTCGAAAAGCTTCTTAAAAAAATAAACAGCATCCAAAAAAGCAAGCCAATCTTTATTAAGCTCTCCCCTGATCTTAACCAAAACACCGAAACTTTAATTGATGTCTGCTTACAAAACAACGTTGACGGCTTTATCTGTTCAAATCTAACCAAACAAAATATCTCTTTTACTCCTGGCAAAGGTGGCTTGAGCGGAAAATCTGTTGAAAAGTTAAGCAACAAATTAATCGCATCGGTTTACAAAAAAACCGCCGGCCAAAAAATAATTATTGGCTGCGGCGGTATTTTTTCTGCGGAGGATGCCTATACCAAAATCCGTCTTGGCGCGAATGTTGTTCAACTCATTACTGGAATGATTTTTGAGGGACCACAATTAATCGGGGATATCAATCGTAGGTTGGTGAAATTATTACAACGTGATGGTTTTAAAAATATCAGCGAGGCGGTTGGGGTTGGTGTCTAAAAACTACTGACGGATTGGCATGACGATATACAAATAACTGGTGTCATCTTGAGGACGTAGAACGCAGGGACTATCAGCGCCAACTACTTGTAGAATTGTTTTGGGCACCGAAAAACTATTGAGTCCATCAAGAACATAACGATTATTCAAGAGCACTGTCGTTTCAGCTCCCGTTACTTCTGCATCAATAACAGATGCATATTCACCTGTTTGGGTGGAAACCGAAGAAACTGCCACCGCCTTCTTGGTTGGATCGAGATGAACGGAAACTGCATTAACGCCAGTAGTGGTAAAAAGTCCAGCCGCTTTCATCTCCTTCGCGAATAAATCTGTCCCCACTTCAGCAGTGACGGAAAATTCTTTTGGAATAATCTGCGTGTAATCAGGGTAATTTCCCTCAACCAAACGCGTAAATATCTGCGCTCCGCCATAACTAACCAACAGTTGATTTTCTCCAATCAAAAGTCGCACTTTCTCTTCTTTTGATTCAGTTTCAACAGCAACAATGTGCGCTATTTCTTGAGCCGCTCGACCCGGGACAATTACTTTTACCGAATCCTTCCCCTGTTGTAAAGAAATTTTTTTCTCTGCCAAACGATAACTATCAGTAGCCGCCATAACAAATTCATCCTGTTTTCCCAAATTAAACCCCCAATAGATGCCCGCTAATTCAGGGCGTATGTCATTCCGTGCTACTGCCGGCAAAACCTGATTCAACCCAAAACGAATATCGTCGGCCTGCACCAAAAATCCATGACCGGATTCCAAGGTTGGGATCACGGGAAAATCCTCGGCCGACATGCCTTTGATTTTAGTCGACGTCTTTCCACACGCCACTACCAACTCATTTTCTTGTAAGTGTATATCGATCTTCTCATCGGGCAGTAAAGCAACAAAGTCGAGAATTGTGCGCGCCGGGACGGTGAAACTACCCACCTCTTCAACCTTCGCACGGACCGCAACTTGAATAGCCAGTTCTAAATTAGTCGCAATAATCTCCGCCTTTTGTTCATCGGCTTTTATTAAAATGTTATTAAGAATTGGCAAATGAATGTTTTTTCCTGTCACCCCACTAACGAGAGAAAGTGCTTTGGATAAATTTTCTTTAGTGCAGGAGAGTTTCATATATTAATTCAATATCTTTATATATATAAAATAATAGTAATAATAAGCGAGTGGAAGAAGGGGATAAGAGGTTAAAAGGGCTTGTTTTAAAGGGGTAAACGACGTATTCGCATGTGGGGCAGTGGCGGACAGGGAGTAGAAGAAAAAGTGGATTTAAAAAGGTTGCATTACAATAGTTGTGGATAAACGTTGGAAAAAGTGAAAGAAAAGTAGATGGTTTGTTGACAGAAAGAGGTGTTATCTCTTTTTTTCCACACACTTAATAACAATTTATACATTATTAATATACAAGCGCTGTTTCAAAAGTTCAATTTCTTGTTTTAAACGCAAGTCCATTTCCAGTTCCTTGGTTATTTTATCATGAGCATGCATGGCGGTGGTATGATCGCGCCCACCAAGTTCCTCACCAATGGCCGGGTATGACATTTTTAACTCTTCACGCATAAGATACATAATAACTTGTCGAGGAAAAGAAATCTTTTTTTCTCTGTTTTTCCCCAAAATGTCTTCACGACTTATGGTGTAGAACTGGCCGGCAACTTCGAGGAGTTGATCGGGGGTAAGCGAGCGTCGCGCTGGTGCACCACTGAAAGTAGAAAGTAGCGCCCGGACCGATTCTTCAGTGGGATTCATG
>JAJYIJ010000021.1:0-4723 GCA_021790135.1 bacterium
CCTTCAGGCGGAAAACCTTTAGGCGCTTCATAGCCAAGTGTTTTTTTACGGAAAAAACGCTCTACGCTGTCCACAGCCGAACGGCTAAGACTAGCGCCACCCAAACCGGAAAAGGCTGCTCCGCCGCCGATAAATACAGCACCCGCCGCCGTACCGGCCAAGGCCCAGCCACCGGCTGCCAGAGACAAGGCAATGGCGGTGCGCGCATTAAGCGCTTTGGCAACGGTGCGTTTGACAGCCGCCACTTTACCGGTTTCCTGCAAAGCGCGAGCGCGAGCGGCCCAACGTTGATCGTGCTCACTCACCGCCTCTCCCGCCGCTTCTTTCTCTTTAACTTCTTGTAATTTTTTCTCCAAAAAATTAGCAAGACTTACATCGCCTAATTTTTTATAAACGCTGAATAAATCTTTGAGCCCATATTTTTCCGACAAAGTTTGATTATTTTTTTCTGTTTCCGCGCGTAACATTTTTAAGAGACCATCAGCGCGCTCTACTTGCGTTTTTTCCAGCTTGGCTTCAGCACTGGCCGCTTCTTCATAAGCCTGGTTAAGAGCCTGTTCGTTCGTCGGCTTAAGCGTCTCAGCTGGTGAGCCAGTCGTCTTTTCCTTCCTTACGAGTCCGCGCAAAAAACCGAAAAATTTATCACGAGTAACGCGAAGTTTCGCCTTCAAAATCCCCTCCTTTTTTGGACCGAGTAACTCTCCTTCTTCCCACGGCGCACCAAGATCGGGAACCGTTACGTCCTCTTCCGTGTCTGCTTCGACAATTGGTGGCCCCAACAATTCATTTATCTCATTCACTACTTTCTGCATCTCGTTGCATAGTTGCTCTTCTTCATTTGTCGTTGCGAAATCATCAATTAATCTGACAAGTTCTTCCGATTTTGCTTTATATTCTTGAACTAAATGCGGATCAGCATCTTCACTTGGGGCGCGAGAAAAAGCTCGCACAATAGCATCAATAATATCTTTTCTATTATTTTTCTCTGCCCACTCGAACAGATAATCTTCGCCGCTGAGTTCTTTTTCAGGTTCGATAACTTCTTCTTCTTCTTCAACGTGCGGCCTTTCTGTCGCTAGCAACCCTTCATTCTCCCGTGCCGCACTAAGATCATCTGGTTTGATCGCCTCTTCTTTTCCAAGCTGGGGGATTTCTTCAGCGACCTCAATAGGAGGAGCTGGCAGCGCTTCGGTATACTCTTCTTCACCTGTTTCGAGTGATGCGGCAAGCATCATTGCTTCGTTGGAAACTGCAGAAGCAATTTTTATAATTTTTTGCGCCAGTTTCTTTTTTTTCTTTTCTTTACTCTCGGCAAAAAACTGCGACAATAAATGTATTATTTCCCGTCGTGCACTCAAAAATTCGACGCCCGCCGCTGACTGACCAATATCCGTAGCACCGCTCAAAATTTGCAGCACTTTTTCCCCACCTAACAAATGATTCGAATCCGCCCAGGACACAAAATTTTTCCACTGATAGTCTAAACCTTTCGCCCTCTCAATAAGCTTGCGCAGCTCACCCGCCAGATGAGCAACATCTTCGGCGGCTACTTTTAGACTAGTAGTATCCTCCGTCTCCTCGGAAAAATTTTTTAACTCTTCTTCCAATTCATCCCGCCGAGCCTCGACTTGCTGATAAAAATCATACTTTTCTACTTCCGGCGCAATAGTAGCAGTCAGACGTTCAGCGGAACGGATTGCCTGGACAATCGGCTCTACCGAAAAATTATTTTTCTCGGCCCAAGCAACAAAAGCAGGAGAGCCGAGCACTCTTTCTTTTTCTTCTTTTGCCTCTGCTTTCTTTTGTCGCTCTTCTTCCTCCCGGGCAACTTCTTCCTGCCTCTGGCGTTCAGCCTCTACCCCCCTGGCCATCTCTTCCAATTTTTCTATTTTTAGCTTTAACTGTTTCAATTTTTCTTCGCATCCTTCCAGCAGTAGCCCTAAATCATCACGTTCAGGCACTTCTCCCCGCGCTATCAAAATATCCCGCTGCAATAAGCGCCCTTCATTTTCTAATTCCATTGGCAATGCTTCCATTCTCCTCTGGAAATTTTCATACTCTGTCTTAATGTGCTGAAGGCGTTCAGCGTTTTCTTGCTTTTGTACTTCAATCTCAGGTCGCCATTTTTGTTTTTTTTCTGTTTTTTCCCCTTCATCAGGCATATGCTTACTCCTTAATTTTTTTAATTCGCTCGCCCACAATTTTCAATTTTTTTTCGTCAATCGCTTTTAGCACCTCCCGATGCAACTTTTGCCGCTCGGCGTGCAAATTTTGCAACTCCGCCGCTACCGCCTCATAGTCGGCCAGCAGACGACGTAGCGCCGGCGTTACATTAGGACTGGCCATACTGGCGCAACGTTTTTTCGGTTTCGGCTACAGCCGCCGAAAGTAAGTTTAAAAAATCAGGAACGTTTGTTTCGACAAACGACTGGACGGAATTCTCGTCGCCACTTTCAAGCAGACTTCGAAAAATGCCTTGCTTTTCTTCTGACAAGCCAGCAAAAATACTGAGCAATAATTTTTGTTCAGCGAAGCCGCCAATGGCATCGAGAAGCTTCGCTCGCTTTACTTCGGGCAGGTGGTCAAATTGTAGTTGATCTAAAATGTGTTCGCGAAAAAAATCATTTTTTGTTGCCATACTACTTAAATTCCAAAAATAACTTCCTTTTCTTAAAGAATATCATATCTTGTGCCCCCTTGTCAAGAAGTCTATTTTATATCCCGCACTTCCACCAAATTGACGTTACCGGCCTGACCAACTGGCTCACCGGCGATGATAATCATCCGATCGCTAGTTTTGGCTAATTTGTGTTCTTTGATGTAACTCACGGAGCGCTCAACCAGCTCTTCAATTGAGTGGCAAGGCGGCAAACGAAAAGGTTCGACCCCCCAGGAAACATTTAGTTGCCGCCAGACGATGTCGCTTTGGGTCGCGACCAAGATCGGCAAACTTGGCCGCACATGGCTAATGAGTCGCCCGGTATCCCCGGAAATTGAGGCGGCCAAAATTAAACGAGCTGAGACTTCATCGGCCAAAAGGCGCGACATGTCGGCGATGGCAAAGTCAAGGGCTGTTCCTTTTTTCCGGACTGGAAAGGCAACACGGTCATAGCTTGATTTTTCTGTGGTAATAATAATGTCGGACATTGTCTCGACTGCCAGGACCGGATATTGGCCGCTGGCCGTTTCGTTGGTCAAAAGCAAAGCGTCGGCGTTTTCAATCACGGCATTGGCAACATCCGAAACTTCGGCACGCGTCGGACGCCGGCTCGCCTGCATTGAGTTCAACATCTGAGTAGCGACGATAACAGGTTTAGCCAGACCATTTGCCAAATCAATGATACGCTTCTGAACCAGCGGCACTTCTGCCGCTGGCAGTTCCAATCCAAGATCGCCGCGTGCCACCATAACCCCGTCAGTTGCATCCATAATTTCTTTAATATTAGCGACGGCAATGCGGCGTTCGATTTTGGCGATGATAAAAATCGGACTAGCAAGGGTGATTTTCTCTTCGGCAACAATTTGTTTGATAAGAAAACGGACGTCAAGAATATCACTGGCCGTCGCCACAAACGACAAGCCAACCATATCAACGCCATGCGTGACCCCAAAACGTAAATCGGCCCGATCCTTCTCGCTGAGTGCCGGGATGCCAACGGTACTATCAGGCAAATTAATACCTTTGTGCGAAAGAATGGTGCCACCCTCAATTACCGTGGCTGTGATTTGGCTGCCAGTAACCGCGGTAATATGCACCTCCAAGTGACCGTCATCGATCAATATCCGTTCACCGGGTTTCAAAAATGTGTGCAGTTCAGGATTGTCTAACGGAATATCGCCCCCATTGTACGTGTCGATCTTGGTATTGAACGTGACAGTTTCTTTTTCTTTGATTTTAACTCCCGCTTCCGGCAGAGCGCCGACTCGAATGCGCGGGCCCTGCAAATCTTGCAAAACGGCAATCGGCGTGTCACTTTTTGCTTCAAGGGCGCGGACATTTTTAATCATTTCGGTATGCGTTTCGTAGGTGCCGTGCGAAAAATTCAGACGGGCAAAATTCATGCCGGCTTTGAGCATTTTTTCCAAGACAAGCGGATCCTGGCAGGAAGGACCGATCGTGGCACCGATTTTTGTGTGTTTAAAGAAAGTCATTTGAGTAATGTCTTTAATTGACTACGCTGGCTTGCGCTAATCGGTAACGATTCAAGTAAGCTAGCCGAGGAGGTCGCGCTCGTCGGCGAGGAATTGAGCAGCTCGGAATATGTTTGAGAAAAAGTCCGCCAGATCGTCGGAGCCGCCAAGGCCAGGAGCGCCAAGGGAACGAGCAAGACAAAGAGTTCAATCCAGCCAATAATCAAAGTCCAGAGCATTTTCCGATTCACTTTTCGGTTTTGTTCATAAATAATCTGTGACCATTTCAAATTCTTTTCTAAAAGAGCACGTAAAGTTTCTGGGCTGTTGTCAGAAGCAGCCTCTTTTTTTTCGATTTTTTGAATCTCATCGCCGGAGACTTTTTTTGTCTCTAGCTCGGGAGCAGTAGCTGGTTGTGGCGGCGTGGCCGCGTGTTTATACATATCTTTATCGTCGTTTGATTTTACGCAATTCTTTTTCAAATGTTTTGACGTCTTTAAAATCTCGATACACGCTGGCAAAACGGATATAGGCCACTTTATCAAAACTATGCAAATGTTTCATCACAATTTCCCCTATTTCAGCGCTGGCG
>JAJYIJ010000021.1:4733-11548 GCA_021790135.1 bacterium
TTTCTTTTTTTGGATGTCACGCTCAATAGCGTGCAGAAGACGGCGAAAACGATCTTGGGTGAACGGCCGTTTCGTAAGGGAACGACGAATTCCATTTTCAATTTTATCACGCATGTAACTTTCACGTTGGCCGGTTCTTTTTACAACGATGATATCAAGCAACTCAATTTCTTCAACAGTAGAAAAACGATAATGACATTTTTCACATTCTCGACGACGACGGATCGACATGTCGTCCTCAAGGGAACGGGTATCAATGACGCTCGTTTCGCGATGATTACAAACCGGACAACGCATACAACATTTTTCGAATTACATCCCCATTTTTCTTCGAATAAAAGCGGGAATTTCTAAATCTTCATCACTGGCACTATTCTTCCCCATTTTATCGGCAGATGGCGACGCCAACGGTGCTGGAGGCACTGCTGTTTTTTGCGTAAAGTGCTTAAATTTCTTTTCCTCTTCCTCTTCTTCCTTTTGCGCTTTGCGTAAAAAATTACTGGGCGCGTATTTGGCGGCGGAAAAGAACGACGAAGTAGCATTCGAGGCCTCTTCATCTTTTAAAATACTCGGACGGCGATCATCAAAACCTGTTGCCACAACATTAATACGCATATTGCCAGTCATGGTATCGTCGATAATGGCGCCAAAAATAATTTTCGCATCAGCGGCAGCCGAACCGGTGATAATTTTTGCCGCCTCGCTTACTTCCGACATGGTCAAGTCCGGACCGCCGGTAATGGTGAAAAGTATGCCATGGGCGCCGTCAATGGATAATTCCAAAAGCGGGCTGGAAATAGCCGACTTGGCGGCTTCAACGGCACGGTTTTCTCCCGAACCAGAACCGATTCCCATTAAAGCCGAACCCGTATCCTTCATGATGGTCTTCACATCCGCAAAATCGACATTAATCAGACCAGGAATAGTAATAAGTTCGGAAATTCCTTGGACACCTTGACGCAAAACGTCATCAACAATTTTAAAGGCATCAAGCAAGGTGGTTTTTTTATCAATAATTTGCAGAATACGATCATTGGGGATCGTAATGATCGTATCAACATTCTTGACCAAATCGTCCCAGGCTTGATCAGCAATATGTCCGCGTTGTGGCCCCTCAAATGAAAAGGGTTTTGTGACTACCGCTACAGTCAAGGCTCCCAGCTCCTTGGCCACTTCAGCAACAATCGGAGCCGCGCCTGAACCAGTTCCTCCACCAAGACCACACGTAATAAACACCATGTCAGTATCCTTGAGCGCATCGCGAATTTCGTTGTGCGATTCTTCCGCCGCCTTTTTCCCGACTTCCCTGTCCATACCCGCACCAAGCCCTTTGGTGACGCTCTTACCGATATGGATCTTATGCGGCGCACTATTATAATGCAACGCTTGGACATCGGTGTTCAGCGCGATGAAATCAACACCACGAATCTTACTGGCCATCATGCGATTAATAGCAGCACCGCCGGAACCGCCGACGCCGACTACTTTAATTTTGGCGAATGCCTCCATCTCCGGTTTTACTTGTGGCATAGGATAGAATTAGGTTGCCCGTCCGACGTAACAAGTCCGGTCGTTCGAGCGTGTTGGTAAGTAGAAATAAGATTTTAATAACGTTCACTAACTGAAATATACTTTGAACAATTTTTGTATTCAACCCCTAGTAATAAAATAAGCGAAGACGAATCTTCGCATCTAGTGTATCGTTTTTAAGGTTCTACTGTCAAGAAAGGCGTTAGAGCGATGTGGACAATTCCACATCACGGGATTAAAGTTTTAATCCACTTTTTTATCTGACCACTGGCTAGATTCATTTTATGCATCGTCCCTCCACGTTCCCGGCCGCTACTAACGTGATTTCGGCCCTGCATGTTGCTTCCCCACTTTACCAACCCAACCGCCGTTGAAAAACTGAGGTCGTTAACTTTATCAGTAACGCTCATCACATTCAGAGGATAGCCAAGCACAACCGGAAGACGAAGCTGCCGTTTTGCCATTTCGATCAAACCAGGCAACTTTGCCCCCCCACCGGTCAGAACGACACCAGAGGGCAGCAGACCGCTGCGTTTTATCTTTTGTAATTCTTGATCAATTTTTTGTAAAATTTCTTCTACTCTGGCGCTGATGATTTCGCTGATATATTGTTTCTTAACCATTTCGTGCTCCGGAGCCCCTACATCAAACAGATCAATCTCTTCTCGTTTTGATATTTCAGCCGTTGAACAATCTCCGTGTTCAATCTTGACCGCTTCGGCGATATCGATAGTCGTACGCAATCCGATGGCGATATCATTCGTGATGTGTTCCGAGCCAATCGGCAAAATTGCCGTATGGATAATGTCGCCTTCTTCAAAAACAGCGAGGCTCGTGGTCGAAACGCCAATATTGACGACGGCAACCCCCACCTCTTGCTGGCGCGGCGTCAATACAGCCTCAGCAGTAGCCAAAACTGAAAGCACTAAATCTTCAATATTTAACCCGGTGCGATAGACTGCCTTGGTCAAATTTTTAATCTGTGATGATGATCCTAAGATAATTTGCGCGTCTACTTCAAGCCGGATACCGGTCATGCCAACCGGATCTTTTATTTTACCCTGGCCATCAATACTGAAACTTTTGGGCAAAACATGCAATACTTCATAATTGAGCGGGGTGGCGATAGCGCGCGACGCCTCAATCGACCGAGCGACATCTTCTTCACTAATTTCGTTATCTGCTTTCGAGACAGCAACAACCCCCTTGGTATTCTGAGATATAATATGAAGTCCGGAAATTCCGACCCAAGCACTATTTAACGGAACTCCCACCATTCGCTCGGCATTTTCTAAACAGACGGAAATAGACGAAACGACGTCTTCGATGCTGCTAATTATCCCTTTGTGGACGCCAACTGACGGCGCTTCGGCTGCTCCTAGAATCTGTAGCTCTATTTCTCGGTCGGATTCTTCGTGAGCAACCAACTGCCCGACGGCCAACCGAATAGCCGACGTCCCGATGTCAAGGCCTGCAATTAGATTGTGCTGCTCTCTTTTCATAGATGCTTTTTTCTCCTGCTCTTAAGTATACACTATTTTAAGAAACTTACCAAGTAAGGCCAGCAAATAAGTATGCCCACCGTCAAAGCGCCAAGGGAGGTGACCAAAACTGCCGCGGCCATAATGTCCTTAATCATCCGGATGTAGGGGCTGAGCCGAGGTTTGAGCATATCCGATAAACGCTCCATGGCGCTATTCAGCAGTTCCATGCTCAGCACCATTACCATAAGCAGAATGAGGACAATTCTTTCCCAGTTATGCAGCGGCAATACAATTAAAAGCACCACCACAACAGCGGCCGCAAAAACTTGCAAACGAAAATTTTGTTCACTCTTAAAAACATCTCGGAGCCCCCGACCGGCATCACAAAAACTTTTATACAAACGCTTTCTTGAAAACATAAAGACTGGGCTGTGAGCTTGTGGTTATCTTTTTTTACTTAAATATTCAATACCACGAGCAACAATCTTTTCTTGCAATGCAAACATTTTTTTTGCCTGGGCGGAACCTTCGTGATCATAGCCAATACTATGTAACAATCCATGAATAAGCATACGGATAAATTCTTCCGAATAGCTTTCGCCAAACTGCTTCGCCTGACGGGCAATCTGTCGATCCCCCAGATAAATCTGCGCCAGCAAACTGTTACCCCCCTTTTTTTCTTCTGTCCAGGCAAATGACAACACATCCGTTACGCGGTCTTTACCACGATATTGTCGATTCAACGCCTGTATGCGTCGATCGCCGACAGCAGCGATTTCAACTATACCTTTAATTTTCTTTTCATATCTAGAAGCTATTCTGACAATTACCGCTATTTCTACCGCAGTAAAAGGACAGCGGGAAGCCCCCTCCTTATGAAACAAGGTGCTAACCATACATCTAACTGTTGCTTGTAGTGGTATTCACTGGGAAAAGCGGGCCCAAGGAGGGAGAAGTAGTCGAAGATATGGTAGAGCTCGCTGTACTGGAAGCAACAACAGCCACACTGCTGGTGGCAGTAGTTCCGAGTGAAGGCACACTTGCGGACGAACCAAAGGGCTGGAAACTGTGTGCCATCATTTTAATTACTTCGCGATAGTTAATGGCCGCTGCTGCCGCATCAGCCGGATGATACAAAATGACATAACGATATCGTTGATCGGCAAAATAATAAACGAGATAGTCGCTTCGACGCAGGCCTTGATAATGAAATACTGTGCTGAATGGGACCAGGTCACTTATCTTTTGATCCGGCGCCCAAACTGAAAACCAATCGGAAAAACTTTGCGCGGGGTCGAGGTCAAAAACCCGAACTTCGACTTGTTCGCCATTTTCGGCGCTGAATGTGACATCGCGATTCGAATTATCACTGGCCGCAATTGACCAAGAGCTTGGATAATATAGTTTATAATTAAAAACAGGATTGGTGTATTGCTCGACGAGACCGGAATCGATCAATCGAGCATTGGGGTCCTTGCTGGTCGGGTCATATAACCAGTAGACATTTGAACTGTCGGAATAACCATTGCCCGCCGTGTAGGCATTTTTTGGATCGGTTTTAAAAAGTTGTTCCTCAGCGTCCGTCAAACCATCTTGATCGGAATCCACGGTGTTACCTAATAACGACGAAGGAAATACAAGCGAAGTTGTAGCGGCGGACGAAATCGTAGAGGCAACTTCGTTTGCTGATGGCGTTGAGGTCGACACGACTACCGGCGCTAAGGGGGTGGAGGGAGTCGCCGCCGGTGGCGTGACGGAAGCCACCGGTTGGGCAGCTGGCGTACTTGGCGCAGGCGAAGAAACACTGGTTGCCTGATGCCAATAATACCAACTGGCCCCAATGATAAAAACGAGAAACAAAGCGCTCCCACTTATTATTAAAAATTTACGGTTTGACAGCAAGGTGACAGGGTGGAACTTTTGACCGCTGCCGGCCGCAGTCGCCTTATCAAAGGCTTTTTTCTCGGCTTTTGATAAGACAGCGCCCTTTTCTCCGGCTGGTTTCGTTTTTAATGGTGGGCTGCTTTTAAATTGGATGCTCGGATTAGTTTCACCATAAAATTCTGCCGGTATGGCGCTCATGGGCACTTCCGGAAAGGACGGCAAATTCAATTTCTTTTTTTTGCCAAACATAGGTCGCCATTATTTTATTTCAATGATGAGGTAGCGCTCGTCGTTAACTTACCCGGACCATTTGGATCAAAGCCATTTTGCACCTCTTCTCCATCTGTCCAGCCATCTCCATCGCTATCAGGATTGAGCGGATCGGTATGATAAACCATTACTTCGTCATAATCATTAATGCCATCACCGTCAGTATCGGGATTATTGGGATCAGTGCCTAGCATTTTTTCTTGATTATCATTTAAACCGTCACGATCACTGTCGATCGGCTGACCAAATAAAATGGCGTTATTGGCAATATTCGATACGACAGTTGAAGTTGGAGATTGGGTCGTGCTGCTGACGATGACGGTCGGAACCGTTGGTCCGACAGCAGGAGCCGATGCTGTTGGCGCGGTGGGCGCACTCGTCGCGGTATTTTGGGAGACAACGCCTGTGCCACCAGCACTCGTTCGATAACGCGTGTAGATGAGCCAGCCTCCATAACCGCAGACAGCCAGGATCGCGAGAAGGATAAGGATTAAAATAATTTTTCCTAAAATAGGAGGCTTGGGCGTTGCCAAGGGCATTGGAGTCGGTGGTGAAACGGGTTCGGCGGGTGTTGAGGGTACAGAAACAGCTGAAACAGCAGGGGGGGGCGTAGGGGTAGCTAACGGAGTGTCCGCCGCTTTCTTCTTAAGTAAACCTGATTCAAGAGCATTGGGAATTTTCTGAACTGGAGTCGCTGGCGGAGTGGCATCAACCGAAGCAAACATATCTTCCGGTTCGGTAGGAAGATTAGCTGGAGGTGTGGCAGGATTTTGTGCTGGCTCGTCAAACATAGGTAAAATGGTTAAAACAATTTTGATAGTATAGCAGCCAAGGCCGCTTCTTTATTTTTATCCGGACCATCAATGCTTATATAGTACCCGGGTGTGGTCAAATTGATTTGCGTGCGACCCGCTTCATCCTTTACTTCCATCTTCCCATTATTATACACCCAATTCTTATCATCTGTCGGTAAAACCAAAATGGAAACCAAATTTGAAGCATTCCCCCACCCCGCCACGCTTTGGCTGACCGTAAAATAGTATTGTGGGGGCGCATAGCGAACCGTCGTTGGCACAAGCTTTTTAACTCCGGTAAAACCGGCGTCCGCCAACTCGGCACTAGTGATTTGGATGTTGTTGTACGCGCTAAGAGACGGCGCTGATGCTAATTTTTTTTCGCCAATTGGCATTTGTGTATCGAGTTTATTCGGGGTGAGTGGGCTATAACCACGGCGAACCAAATACCCATCCGAATAGCCATCGCCGTCCGTATCGGCTTTCAGAGGGTTAGTGTGATATATTTTTATCTCATCCCCATCAAGCAAACCGTCGCCATCGGTATCAGGATTGTTTGGATTAGTATGATAAATTTGCACTTCGTCACTATTTGACAGACCATCAAAATCACTGTCGTTCTGCGCAATTGATTGCATTTTGGCGGCAGTGGCTTTAGCCCGAGCGACTGCCTGCTCAGTCGCCACTTGCGCTGGTGTGAGGGAGGGTTGTTTTCGTCTTGAAACAACAACAAGAATAACAACTATTGCTAAAACGATTACGCCGCCAATGATATAAACATTTTTTTTACTCATAGGATATTTTAACGCATTTGCGCGATCCCTGTTGTGATAAAACCATACGGGTATGTGGA
>JAJYIJ010000022.1 GCA_021790135.1 bacterium
GCTCCTGATGACAAAAAAAAATTTTTCTCTTTTTTTTGCGCTCATGGCCAAAACTGGAGCGCGCGATCGTTTTGCCTTGCACAACAGAAAACATTATGAAGCCGTATTGGCTTCCGATTCTACTCGGCAGTTGACGGTTTGGTACGGTACCACTCCAGTGGCTCTTGGAATATTTATTGGTTTTGGTGCTACATGTACTTATCTCTATGGAGCTTCCGACCATGCCTATCGTCAATTGATGGCTCCTTATTTATTGCAATGGCAGGCGATCAAGCTTGCCCGGCAGGAGGGGTATCACAGGTATGATTTTTTTGGCACCGCTCCACTGCATCAAGAAAGTGGCAGCTGGGTGTATGATGAACAACATCAGTTCGCCGGCGTTACCCGGTTCAAACTCGGTTTTGGCGGTGAAATTAAAGAGCGGCCAGGCACCTTTGACTTGATTATTTTAGACAAAAAATATAGGATGTATCAGCAGCTGAGACGATTGCGTCGTCTGATATAAATGCCGCTCTCGTAGTTCAACGGATAGAACACTGGCCTCCGAAGCCGGCGATGTGCGTTCGATTCGCGCCGAGAGCACCAATCTGTCTCTCTCCCAGGGAGATTTTATGTTGCTTTAGTCTTTAAAGTTTGGTAGGATACTGATGACTTTTATGCAATTTTCTCCTTTCATGAGTGTTGAACCATCGGCGACGGTGGCGATAAATTCGCTCGCCCTGAAACAAAAGGCACTGGGTAAGCGTATTTATAATTTGAGTGCCGGCGAGCCAATGGTGGCAACGCATCCTTTGATCATGGACGCGGCCAAAAAAGCAATTGATGAGGGGAAGACTCATTATCCGCCCGTCTCGGGCATACCGGAGTTGCGTCACGCGGCAACCAACTGGCTTAACGCCACCTATCAAACAAATTATGCGGCCGAGAATTGTCTTATAACGGCGGGCGGTAAATTCGGTTTGTATGCTTTTTTTCAGGCTGCCATCACGCCAGGCGACGAGGTCTTGATGATGGCGCCCTATTGGGTGTCGTATCCGGCGATGGTGCGTCTTTTTGGAGGCGTGCCAAAAGTTGTTCCATCTTTCCCGGAACAAAGTTGGAAAGTTGGGCCAGACGATCTAGAAAAAAACCTGAGCGACAAAACAAAAATTTTAGTCTTGAACAACGGTGGTAATCCGACGGGAATTTTATATACGGCAAAGGAACTGCATTCGTTGTTAGCCTGGGCGCAGGAGAAAAAGATTATGGTAATTTCTGATGAAGTGTATAGCGGCTTGACTTATGATGACCATATATTTGTTTCTGCGGCGTCATTTCCTGAATTTAGAAATGATTTGGTTGTAGTGCAAAGTTGTTCCAAGCACTTTGCGATGACCGGTTGGCGGGTTGGGATGGTATTCGCGCCTCTTCTGATTATTGAAAAGTTGACGATGATCCAAAGCCAGAGCACAAGCGGCGCTTCCAGCATTAGCCAGTTTGCGGCATTAGCTGCTTTGAATGCGGCGACCAAAATTGTGCCCTTGGTTCGGCAAGAGATGCAGGCACGGCGCGACATTTTTATGCGAGTTTTCGCCAGCAGTTTTCACTCGCTTTCTTCTCCTTTTGCCGGGCTCTACTTGTTTGCGGCGCTGCAAGATCTTGGCGTACCGACGAACGATTCTGTTTCTTTTTGTTATCAGGCGTTGGATCAGGCAGGCGTGGCTATAGTTCCGGGCAAGGCATTTGGGCAGGAAGGGTATGTGCGTTTTTCTTTTGGCGCGGAGGCTGGTGAGCTCGAAACCGGTCTTCGTCATTTAACTTCTTTTATACATTCTGAGTATGAAAAAAAATAATCTTAAAGAATTGGCGCGACTTGTTCGTTATTTTATTATTCGTTCCACCACCGCGGCTGGTTCAGGGCACCCTTCATCATCTCTGTCGGCGACGGATTTAATGACCACGCTTTTGTTCGGCGGTTTTTTTCGCGCCGATGTCGAGAATCCTCTGCACCCCAACAATGATCGTTTAATTTTTTCCAAGGGCCATGCCGCTCCGCTTTTATACTCTTTGTATGCCGCAGCGGGGAAAGTGACTGAAGATGAATTATTAACACTGCGAAAATTCGGCAGCCATCTGGAAGGGCATCCAACCATGGAATTCCCCTATACCGAGGCAGCGACAGGGTCGCTCGGTCAGGGGCTATCGGTTGGCCTTGGGATGGCGTTGAACGCAAAATATATTGATAAACTTTCTTATCGGACCTTTGTCTTGCTTGGCGACAGCGAAATGGCAGAAGGCAATGTTTGGGAAGCACTGCAGCTGGCCGTACACTACAAATTAGATAATTTGGTTGCTGTTTTGGACGTGAATCGTTTAGGCCAGCGCGGCGAAACAATGTACGGTCATCACACGGCGGCGTTTGCCGCTCGGGTCCGTGCTTTTGGCTGGAATACTATTGTCGTTGATGGGCATAATCTGACAAAAATTTCCGCGGCTTACCGCCAAGCGCTTCGTTCCAAGGATAAACCAGTGATGATTATTGCGCGCACGATTAAGGGAAAGGGCGTCAAACTGATGGAAAATAAAGATGGTTGGCATGGCAAGGTGATGACACCGGAACAGGCCGAGGAAGCCTTAAAGGAACTTGGGCCGGTTGATGTTGGCAGGCGTGGCACTATTGTTAAACCGGCCAAGGTAAAAAATAGAAGCGCAAAGAAGCCAGCGGTAGCGGCTGACGCGATGCCATATCAAATCGGCGATAAAATTGCCACACGTAAAGCATATGGCAATGCCTTGGTACGTCTGTTTTCCGATCATCCCGATATGGTCGTGTTGGATGCAGAGACGAGCAATTCTACCTATGCCGAAATTTTTAAAAAAGTATATCCGAATCGTTTTTTTGAAATGTATATAGCCGAACAGAACATGGTGGGAGTGGCATTAGGGTTGTCGCGGCGCGGAAAGATTCCTTTTGTCTCAACGTTCGCAGCTTTCTTGTCGCGGGCGCATGATCAAATTCGTATGAGCCAATATTCCGAGGCCAACATAAAAATTGTCGGCTCGCATGCCGGCGTTTCAATCGGTCAAGATGGTGCGTCGCAAATGGCTTTGGAAGATATCGCTTTATTTCGCTGTCAGCTTGACAGTGTTGTGCTCTATCCGGCGGATGCCGTGGCGACCGAGAAGTTGGTTTTTGCCCTGGCTGACCATTTCGGCGATGTGTACTTGCGTACCACCCGGGCGGAAACACCGGTCATCTATAGCCAAGAAGAAGTATTTAGCATTGGCGGCAGTAAGACGCTCCGCCAAAGCAAAGAGGATGTCGTGACCGTGCTCTCCGCGGGTATAACTTTGTTTGAGGCTTTGCGAGCTTACGAAGAATTGCAGATACAGGATATTGCCATTCGGGTGGTTGACCTCTACAGCATCAAACCGCTCGATTTGTCCGCCATTGAGAAAGCGTTGACGGAGACCAAAGCGCTTATTGTTGTTGAGGATCACTATGCCGAGGGTGGTGTTGGCGAGGCGGTAATGGCGGCAGCGGCTTCTCTGCGGCCGAATACACCGAAGCCAATTTATACCCTCGCGGTTAAAAAATGCCCCACAGTGGGAAGCCGGCAGAACTGATGGGTTATGAACAGATTGATGCTGCAGCAATTGTTAAATTAGTACAGAGCATTATAAAATAAAAGTTTGATGACAAATGAAAAAAGCCCCTCAATGACGAGCGGCTTTTTTAAACTTGTTTTTATAGAATAGTGACACCGGCAACATGGTCACCCTCGGCTTTGAAGCGCATTAAACGGACGCCTTGCGTGGCGCGACCGGATGAATTGATGGATTTGAAGGGCAAGCGAATCGTTTGGCCTTTGGCCGACATCATCATAAGGTCATGTACGTCCGCTTCGTTCGGGTCAATCACTTTGGCGTAGATAAGCGGACCAGTCTTGGCGGTGACGTCGGCAGTTTTAATGCCGCTACCGCCCCGTCCCTGCACCTTATATTCGGACAGGTTGGTTCGTTTGCCAACGCCGTTGGCGCCGATAGTTAAAAATTGTAATTTAGTATTTTTTGGATCGACGATGTCCATGCCGATGACTTCATCATTACTATGTAAGCGCATACCACGCACGCCGGAGGCGGCTCGTCCCATTTGGCGGACATCTTTTTCTTTGAATCGGATCGCTTGGCCTTTTTTGGTTGCAATCATAATTTCATCATCGCCGCTTGATGGTTTTACCCATTCCAGGTTGTCATCCAGTTTCAATTTAAGTGCGATTAGGCCGCTGCGGCGGACGTTGGCGAACTCACTCAAGAGACTCTTTTTGATAGTGCCTTTGGTGGTGACCATAACCAAGAATTTCACCTTTGTCATGTCGTTCATCGGTAAAAGAGCGGTTACTTTTTCATTGGGAGCGAGTTGCAGAAAGTTGACTAGTGCTTGGCCTTTGGCGGTGCGGCTCCCTTGCGGAACGTCATAGGCCATTAGTTGGAAACAACGGCCGCGGTTGGTAAAGAATAAGAGATTGTCGTGCGTGTTCGTACTCAGTAGCTGTTCGACTGATTCTTCTTCTTTGGTCGTCAAACCGATGACGCCTTTGCCGCCGCGAGATTGCTGGCGAAAGGTGTCCGGCGGGAGACGTTTGATATATCCGTCTGTCGTCACGGTCACGATCGTCGCTTCATTCGGTATCAAATCTTCGGTGGTGAATTCTTTGACGCCATGGGCGATGATTTGTGTCCGGCGGTCCTGGCCATATTTTTCTCGGATTTCTTTTGTTTCGGTTTTGACAATGCCGAGTATTTTCGCTTCCGAAGCGAGAATTGATTCTAATTCTTTGATCAGCGCTTTTTTCTCTTTTAATTCATCTTCAATTTTTTGTCGCTCCAAGTTGGCCAGTTGTTGCAGGCGCATTTCTAAAATGGCCATGGTTTGACGCTCGGTAAATTTGAATTTCTGCATCAAATTAGTTTTGGCTTCATCTTTATCCTTCGAGGAGCGGATGGTTTTGATGACTAAATCGATTTTATCGAGTGCCATTTTTAATCCTTCCAGGATGTGGGCGCGATCCTTTGCTTTGCCGAGATCAAATTCGGTGCGACGACGGATAACGACTTGGCGGTGTTTGATGAATTCCTCGAGAATATTTTTTAAATTCAAAATACGCGGTTGCAGACCGTCCACCAACGCGAGCATATTGAAATGGAACGTGCTTTGGAGCTCGGTCAATTTGAACAACTGATTCAGAATTTTTTTCGGATAGGAATCTTTTTTTAAATCGATAACGACACGGACGCCATCTTTATTTGATTCATCACGCAAATCTTTGATGCCTTCGATTTTTTTCTCCTGGACGAGCGTGGCGATTTTTTCCAGCATTTCCGCTTTGTTCACTTGATAGGGGACTTCGGAGACAATGATTTGAAATTGTCCGGCGCGACCTTCGCGAATATCGGCTTTGGCGCGCATGACAACCCCGCCTTTGCCCGTGGCATAGGCGGCAGCGATATCTTTTTTATTGTAAATAATGCCGCCAGTCGGGAAATCGGGTCCTTGGACGATGTCACACAGTTCTTCAACGGTTGTTTTGGGGTGTTCAATCAATTTGACGACGGCGTCACATAGTTCGCGCAGGTTGTGCGGGGCGATTGATGTGGCCATGCCGACAGCGATGCCCATTGTTCCATTCAAAAGAAGATTGGGCAGTTTCGCTGGTAAAACCGTTGGTTCATCGTGTGAACCATCATACGTTGGAATGAAGTTGACGGTGTTTTTTTCAATGTCTAAGAGCATTTCTTCGGCAATCGCTTTCAGCCTGGCTTCGGTATAACGCATGGCCGCGGCGCTGTCGCCATCCATTGATCCGAAGTTGCCTTGACCATCCACCAGTTCATGGCGCATGGAGAAATCCTGCGCCATACGCACGAGCGAGTCATAAATTGCTGCATCACCGTGCGGATGGTATTTGGCCATCACCTCACCAACAACGTGGGCTGATTTGCGGTAGCGGGCGGTATGGCGTAAACCGAGGTTTCCCATGGCATAGAGAATACGACGGTGTACGGGTTTCAAGCCATCACGCACATCAGGGAGAGCGCGCGAAACAATGACGCTCATTGCATATTCTAAGTACGACTGCCTGACCTCATTGACGATGGGTGCGTTGATGACTTTGCCGATGTCGGGAGTTGGTAAAGGTAATTTTCCTGGCATACAGTTTAATAATCAGTGAAAGAGTAATTGATGATTAGGGTAGGGCAGGCCCATAGAGCGGAGCGGAGCTGGTGACCGCAATATTTTTGGGGCTGCTTGTTTCGGTGGTACCGGTTGGACTCGTTGTGGCCTCAGAAGTTGCTTCACCAACTGCTGTTGGGGAACTGGTTGTTTCGTCTCCAGCAGCGGTGTTTGTTGCCCCACTGGCAGTTAGTACTATTTGAGAGACCGCATTTTTAATTTGGGAGTTGATTGTTTGGTTTTGGGTGGCGACTTCCTCTTGGGCAAAGGCAGTGTTCCAATCGGTTTGCCCTTGCGTGAGTAGTTGGGCTTCAGGAGTAGAGCTAAAATTAAAATGCGCAAGCCGTTCTTTAAAAGAAATTCCCCAGAGGCCAATAATCAAAACGGAAAAAATGATGACTCCGCTCCAAAGCCAGCGTTCTGCATTTGGTTTGAAGTAGGGCTCAGCGGCTTTGGCCCACAGTGGTTTAGGAGAGGCATGTTTTGTATTTTTTCGTTTTGTCCATTGTTTTGTTACTTCTTGTTTCGGCAGGGTAATCTCATTAAAAATTAAACTGGGCATGGGTTCAGCCTCCGTTGATTCAGTTTTCTTTTTTGTATTTTTTTTGTCTGGTAATTTTTTTTTGGCAAGGCGGGGCATACGAAAAACAACTACATCATCAAGTGTTTTTTTCTACCACGTACAATTTAGTTTCTTCCTGCGGTAAATCTTTCTTTTTGAGAATTATTTTTTTATCAGTTATTTCCGGCTTAAGACCAAGCTCTTTTACAAATTCTGAGAGTGGCGCAAGCGCGGGGTCGGTGTCAGTTTGGTAAGCGATCGGGACGACGATACGAGGTTCCAGGGCAGTGGCGAGACTAGCGGCGTCCTCCGCGTTCAAGAATTGTTTCCCTCCGACCGGAATGAAGAGGATGTCAATTGATCCTAATTTTTCCAGCTCGGCGATATCCGGTTTTTTTGTGAGGGCCCCTAAATGAACTATGTTGAGTTGTTCGGCATTTATTTTAAAAATGATCGTTCCACTCTTGACGGGCACGGCAGTGATCATAACGGATTTGATTTCACATTCGCCGAGGGTGTCCAGAATAAATGGATTTTGTGAGAGGGTGGCGGCGTCAGTTTGACCGGCCGAGAAAAGCGCGACGGTTGGGGAGAAACTGCGGGGAAAATCGCCTTTTTTTGGTTTGTAAGCATCGATCAGCACGGTGATATCTTCATCGTTATGTTTGGTTTGGAGTTTAACACACGACCCTCCGAGCCAGGAAATATGCATAAAATAGAGTCAAAATTGGTAAGTCAAAAGGCAAAATAAAAAGGAAATTGCGGGTTTATTTTAGCATGAAAATGGGGGAAACGCAAGTGTTGAATTTGGTTCCATAATGGGGATGGCAGTAGGGCGGTTGATCCTTGACAAATTGGTTTATTTGGCGTACTCTATTGTTTAGACAATTAAAAAATGAAAGTCATTCCGCTTTAGAGAATGACACTCAATCCCGCTGACGCGGGTGCGGGCTAAGTACATTTTTTTTGTTTATGGCAACTGATTTTAAGACATTATTTCAGAACGAAACAGTTACCCTTCCGAAAGCGGGTGATGTGGTGAAGGGCACGGTTATTTCTGTGGATCGAGGCGAGATTCACCTTGATCTCGTTTCAACCACGGGCGTCGTGCGCGGTCGCGAATTATTTGTGGAGTCACGCGAGTATGCTGATTTAAAAGTTGGCGATGAGGTGGAGGCCACCGTCATTGATTTGGAAAATGAAAATGGTGAAATGGAGCTTTCATTCCGCATTGCCGGGTTCAAGAAGGCTTGGGATACAGTGCGGAAATGGATGAAAGACGGGCTTTCGCTTAAAGCCAAAATTTTGGCAGCTAATAAGGGGGGGTTGATTTTAAAAGTGGAAGCGCTGCAAGGATTTATGCCGGTGTCCCAACTGTCGCCGGATAATTATCCGCGCGTGGCCGGAGGCGATAAGAATCGTATCCTGGAAAAATTGAAGGAAATGATCGGCCGTGAAATAGAAGTGAAGGTGATTGATGTAAATGAAGCGGAGGAAAAATTAATAGTTTCCGAACGGGCAGTGTGGGAGGATTCACAGAAAGCAGTCTTGGAATCTTATAAAGTTGGTGATATTGTTGAAGGCGAGATTAGCGCTCTTACCTCTTTTGGAGCCTTTATTAAATTTGGACAAGGTCTTGAGGGTTTAATACACATTTCAGAAATTGCCTGGCAGCGCATTGACCACCCCAAGGATGTCTTAAGGATCGGCGATAAAGTTAAAGCACAAATTATTCAGCTTGATCACTCGAAAATTTATCTTTCCATCAAGCGAATTGTGGATGATCCGTGGAAGACAGTAAAAGAAAAATATACGGTCGGCGACAAGGTGAAGGGGAAGGTCTTGAAGATTGAGTCCTTTGGCCTTATGATAGGCCTTGATAAGGATATTCACGGCTTGGCCCATATTTCGGAGCTGGCGGATGAACCCATTAGCAATTTGAATGATAAGTTTAAGCCTGGCCAAGAGCTTGAGTTTGAAATTGTTTCGCTTGAACCGGCTGAACATCGTCTCGGCCTTAAATTAGCTGGTGTTAAAGGCAAAAGCGGACGGCGGGCGACCGGGACAAAAAAGACTGCCGATGCCAAAAAAGGCGAACAGTCTGGCGATGAGCAGAAGAACTCCGAATCGCTGACTGGAAAAAAAGAAGCCGAGGGGAAAGACGCGGAATAGACAAAGGTTTCGTTAGAAGTTAATTGTTTAAAACACCCTGTGCTCATTGGCGCGGGGTGTTTGTGGCTCGGTCGCCATCTTGCCAAGCACCTCAGAATGCGGTAGACTAAGAAAGCTATTTTTCTATTATTCGTATGCGAAATTTTTTGAAGAATTTTTTAGTTATTTTTGCCGTTTTGTTGTTAGTGGCTGGGATTTTAAGTTTGGTCAAATCAGGCGGACAGGCGCCAGTGACGATTGGTATTGGCAAGATGGTCGCAGAAATTAATGCCGGTCAAGTAGAGAAGGTTGTTGTTCAGGGCGATATGATTGATTTGACCCTTAAAGATCCGAAAGCCGCTCTTCAGGAAGTGACGAAAGAAAGTCAAGATTCCTTTGGTGATATCATGAAAAACTATGGCGTTACCGACCAGGCGCGCCAAAATTTATCGGTTGAAGTGAAAAGCGAGAGCACCTGGAAATATTGGGCAGAGAATCTTATTCCAGTACTTTTGCCGCTCATCATTATTATTGCTTTTTTCTATTTTATGACGCGCGGCGTGCAGGGGATGAATAACAAAGCGATGGGCTTTGGCCAGAGTAATCCCCGCCAAGCCAAACCGGACGACAAAGACCGCAAAACCTTCGCGGATGTGGCAGGAGCCAAAGAGGCCAAGGAAGAATTAGAAGAGGTGGTTGACTTTTTGCGTGATCAGAAAAAATTCGTACAAATGGGAGCGAAAATTCCGAAAGGCGTCCTTTTGATGGGTTCCCCTGGCACCGGTAAGACATTGCTCGCGCGAGCAGTGGCAGGTGAGGCGAATGTGCCCTTTTTCCATATGAGCGGTTCGGAATTTGTCGAAATGTTTGTCGGTGTTGGCGCTTCGCGGGTGCGCGATTTATTTGCCAAAGCCAAAAAAGCGGCCCCGGCAATTGTGTTTATCGATGAAATAGATGCGGTTGGCCGACGACGCGGAGCCGGGCTTGGTGGCGGACACGATGAACGTGAACAAACGCTTAATCAAATTTTAGTAGAAATGGATGGTTTTGAAAATAATTCCGGGGTGATCGTAATGGCGGCTACCAATCGACCGGATGTGCTTGATCCGGCGCTCCTTCGTCCTGGTCGTTTCGATCGCCGCGTCACTATCGACATGCCGGACATTAAAGATCGTGAAGAAATTTTGTTGATTCACGCTAAAGGCAAGCCTTTGGCGCCAGAAGTCAGTATTCGAAAATTGGCGGAACGTACGCCTGGTTTTTCGGGAGCAGACTTGGCTAATTTATTGAATGAAGCAGCGATTTTAGCAGTTCGACGCGGACGCAAGGTCATTGGCGAGGCTGAGATCTTGGAAAGCATCGAAAAAGTGTTGCTAGGGCCGGAACGAAAGGGGCGGGTGATGAGCGACCGAGACAAAAAAACAACCGCTTATCACGAAGCCGGACATGCGATTGTGGGGTATTTATTGCCTGAGTGTGATCCGGTGCGCAAGGTTTCAATTGTTTCGCGTGGCCAAGCCGGCGGGTATACGCTGAAGATGCCAAGCGAAGATAAACATTATCACACGCTAGCTCAATTCCGTGACGACTTGGCGATGGCAATGGGTGGCTACGTGGCGGAGAAGATGATTTTTGGCGCCACGCAAGTTTCAACGGGCCCGTCGAGCGACTTACAGAATGCCACGAAAATTGCGCGTGCGATGGTTATGCATTATGGTATGAGTTCACTTGGGCCGCGGACGTTCGGAGAACAGGATGAGCTGGTATTCCTCGGTCGTGAGATTCATGAAGAACGTGATTATAGTGATAAAACAGCAGAAGCAATTGATGCCGAAGTAGGGACACTCCTCGTAGAGGCGGAAAAGCGAGCCAAGCAGGAGTTAATGACACATCGAGAAAAAATGGAAAAGATGGTGGCAGTTTTGCTTGAAAAGGAAACAATCGAACAGGAAGAGATCGAAACAATCATGGGCGGGCCACAAAAGAAAGACTACAACAGCGACAGTGAAGGAATTGAGGTGCAGGGATAAGGGAACTGAACAGAATTTCATAATTACTTTCCAAGCGGACTAATGACGCTGGGAACATACTATGCTATACTATGTATAACATAGTATTTTTTTTATGATGGAACCAACCTATCGCCAGGCGCTAACGCAAGCGTG
>JAJYIJ010000023.1 GCA_021790135.1 bacterium
TTTGTTGTAAATTTAATTATCTTGACGCATTCGGAACCACCTGTCGCTCGGTTTGTCGGTAACCCCTTTGCCGCCAGAACGAGCAGGTGGTTAAAAAATACTCATAAAAAGAGGCTGTCTGGTTGACGGACTCTTTTTTTTAGTCTATACTGCCAACAATATAATTGCATTTCCATGAATGTCTCCGAACTCGCCCGCCGTTTAAGAATCCATCCACAAAAACTCCTGCAGGTCCTGCCGGAGTTTGGTTATGATATCGGCGCCAAAGCCGTGAAAATTGATGACCGGGTTGCTCAGCGCATTCAACGTGACTGGCGGCGAATTAAATTTATCTTGGAAAAACGCGAACAGGACGAACGCGAGAAACAAAAACAACTCGAGAAGGAAGCGCGCAAACAAAGCGGCGCCACGGTCGCACTGCCTCCCGTCATTACGGTTCGCGACCTGGCCGACAAATTGCAGGTGCCGATTAACCGTTTGATTATGGAATTCATGAAAAACGGTATTTTGGCGTCGCAAAATGAAAATATTGATCACGACACTGCCGCCATCGTGGCCGAAGATCTTGGTTTTGCTGTTACCGCGAAATCCGCAGGCGCTCCGGCGGCGGAAGAGAATGAACATGTGCAGCATCTTGAAGCGACGCTCAGCGAAACCGCGGTTAAAGCTCGTCCACCGGTTATCGTCGTTATGGGACACGTTGATCACGGAAAAACCAAACTGCTTGATGCCATTCGGCATACGAACGTGGTCGCTGGCGAGGCTGGCGGCATCACGCAGCATATCGGCGCATACCAAGTGGTGTGGACCAATCCGAAAACCAAAGAAAAAAGTCCCCTTACTTTTATTGACACGCCCGGCCACGAAGCTTTCACCGTTATGCGCAGCCGCGGCGCCAAGGTGGCGGACATTGCGGTTTTGGTCGTGGCAGCCGACGACAGCGTCAAACCACAAACAATTGAAGCTATCAACATCATCAAGGCGGCCAAACTGCCGTTTGTTGTGGCGATTAATAAAATAGACAAACCAGGGGCCGATCCGAAACGCGTTCGCTCTGATCTGGCCCAGCACGATGTATTGGTTGATGATTGGGGTGGCACGGTGCCGGTGGTGGAAATCTCTGCCAAAGAAAATAAAAATATTGACAAATTACTCGATACCTTGCTCTTGGTTGGCGATTTGAATGCTGAAAGCATTAAAGCCGATCCGGAACGTCCGGCCGCTGGGACGGTGATTGAGGCGCACGTTGATAAAGGTGCCGGACCGGTCGCGACAATTTTAGTCCAGACGGGAACATTGCACGCGAATGATACGTTGGTGGTGAACGGCGAAGTGTATGGCAAGGTGCGCGCGCTAAAAAATTATCGTGGGGAAATAATTCCCTTCGCCAGCCCGTCAACGCCGGTGCGTGTTCTTGGTTTTAAAATCGCGCCGGAAGTTGGTGATGTTCTTGACGTTGCCAAAGCAGCTGAAGCCAAACAGGTGGACGTCCGCAGCAAACGCAGCCATCAGACTGGCGCCGAACAGCATGTGGCGGTGCAACAGACTGAAGAAAACGAGGATGGCAAAAAAATGCTCAACTTGGTCATCAAAGCGGACAGTCTAGGTTCTTTGGAGGCAATTATTGGTTCGCTCGAAAGTTTAAAAAATGAAGAAGTAGGCGTCAAGGTGGTAGCCAAGGGTCTTGGGAACGTCACCGAGAGTGATGTTGCTCGTGCGGAGGCGACCCATGCCCTCATTTTTGGTTTTAATGTCACCACCATGCCGATCGCTTTTGAAATGATTCAGAACAACTCACTTGTTTTTGAACAATACAGCGTCATCTACGCGTTGCTTGATCGTGCCAAAGAAGAACTGCAGAAGCTGCTCCAACCCGAACTGCTCACCACCGAACTCGGCAGTATTAAAGTATTGGCAGTTTTCCGCTCCGAAAAAAGAGTGATGATCGTCGGCGGACGAGTGGAAAATGGGAAAGCAATCAAAGGAGCAAAAGTACGTGTCCGCCGCGACAACGAAGTAATTGGTCTCGGAACCTTGGCACAGCTGCAATCAGGCAAACAAGCGGTGAATGAAGTTCCAAGCGGCACCGAGTGCGGCCTCCAGTTTGAAGGAAAAGTAAAATTGGCCGAGGACGACGTGCTCGAAGTGTACAAAGAAGAGAAAAAAGAGAAAAAGTTGGTATTGAACTAGACGAAACAAACAAGAGAGTTTATACTAACAATCATACTTCAGTTTTAATAATTATTTATGGAACACACATTCACTGATTCCAATTTTTCCCAAGAGGTCTTGGGGGCGGGTGAGGCGGTCCTCGTGGATTTTTGGGCACCGTGGTGCGGGCCGTGCCAAATGATGGGCCCGGTCGTGGAAAGTTTGGCGCATGAAATGGAAGGGAAAAAGGTAAAAATCGGAAAATTAAATGTTGACGACAACCCCGCAATGGCGCAGCAATATAATGTCATGAGCATTCCGACTTTTTTGGTCTTCAAAGAGGGAAAAGTGGTCGATCAAATGGTCGGCGGCGTCCCCAAGGAGAAGCTGCAAGCATTTCTGGAGAAACATATTTAAATAAAAAACGTACTATAAGCTAGCAAGGAATAGTAACCCGCTATTCCTTTTTTATACAAACGTATAGTATCTATGACAAAAAGTGCTTTTCAAAATGCCATGGCGCAGCTTGAAAAAGCGGCCGACATTTTAAAATTGGATACAAAGAGTCGCGCCCGGCTTTCCGAGCCGATTCGCGTCGTCAAAGTGGCCATTCCCGTTACAATGGATAATGGCCAAGTGAAAGAATTCTCTGGATTCCGGAGCCAATATAATAACGCCCGCGGTCCATTTAAGGGAGGAATTCGTTATCACGCCAATGTCACGGAGGATGAAGTGAAAGCCTTGTCATTTTGGATGACGATGAAATGCGCCGCGGTTGGGTTGCCGCTCGGCGGAGGTAAAGGCGGTGTCATCGTTAACCCCAAGGAATTATCGGTGGGGGAGTTGGAGCGCTTATCGCGCGGATATATCCAAAAAATGTATCAGTACATCGGCCCGGACAAAGACGTACCGGCACCAGATGTCTACACCACGCCGCAAATCATGGGCTGGATGTTGGATGAATACGAAAAATTAGTCGGCCACCACGCGCCCGGCACGATTACCGGCAAACCATTATCGCTTGGCGGTTCGGCTGGTCGCGGCTTTTCCACGGCCCAAGGCGGCGTGTACGTTTTGGAAGAGGCCTTGAAGAAACTGGGTAAAAAGCCATCTGCCACGACCGTGGCGATCCAAGGCTTTGGAAACGCCGGCTCCCATGCCGCCCGGATTCTTGCCGAGCTTGGCTGCAAAATTATGGCCATCAGCGATTCCAAAGGTGCAATTAAATCAAACATACCGCTCGACATTAAGGCGCTTGAAGCTCATAAAGAAAAAACCGGCAGCGTGGTTGGTTTTGTTGCCACGGAAGAAATAAATAATGCGGAGTTGCTCGAAGCGGAAGTCGATGTCCTTGTTCCGGCGGCCCTTGAGAATCAAATCACCGAGAGTAATGCCGCCAGCATCAAAGCAAAAATAGTTGCCGAATTGGCCAATGGTCCAACCACTCCCGAGGCTGATGAAATTTTGTTCAAACATAACGTGCTGCTCATTCCGGATATTTTGACCAACGCCGGTGGTGTGACGGTTTCGTATTTTGAACAAGTGCAGAATGCGGCCAATTACTATTGGACCGAAGAGGAAGTGCTCACCAAATTAGAAAAGATAATGGTTACTGCTTTCACCGCGATTTGGAAGGTGAAAGAAAAACATCAGATCGACATGCGCACCGCTGCCTTTGTGGTGGCTGTCGACAAAGTAGCGCAGGCGATGAAGGATCGAGGATGGGTGTAAAGAAAAAATGTTAGTCTGAACTCGCCCCGACGAAGTGTCGAGGCGAGTTTGCTTTTTAGGATTTTTTTGCCTAAAATATCTTCATGCCCAAGCTCTCAATTATTATCCCCACCTACAACGAAGCCGAAAATGTCGAACCATTGCTCGCAGAAATTTTTAAATTTTTAGGGCCGGTGGTCGCAGAAACGGAAGTAATTATTGTTGACGATAATTCACCCGATGGCACGGGCGAAGTGGCAGAAAAACTGAAAAATAGCTATCCGGTGCGGGTTATCCATCGCTCCGGCAAGCTTGGGCTCGGCAGCGCCGTCCGGGCTGGCTTTGCCGCGGCCAAAGGCGAACTGCTCGGCGTTATGGACGGCGACTTGAGTCATGATCCATTGATTCTCCCCGACATCCTGAAGGCGCTCGAGCAAAATGATATTGTCATCGCCAGCCGTTTCGTTGAAAAAGGAGCAGTCGAGCGATGGGCATGGTGGCGAAAGGCGACGTCGAAAATTGGCGTCTGGCTGACGCGTCGCCTGACCAGGGTCGGCGACCCTTTGAGCGGTTATTTTTTTCTGCACCGCAGAGTTATTGATGGCATTCCGTTGGCTACCAATGGTTATAAAATTTTATTTGAAATTTTGGTCAAGGGCCGCTGTGCCACAGTCAAAGAATTGCCCTATCGATTTCGTATGCGTCGGTATAGCCACTCAAAATTAGACCTCAAGGAATATTGGTTATTTTTGAAACAAATTTTGGAATATCGGCGTTACCGCTCGAAACTTCCATAATTTTTTACCCGTTACTTTTTTTCTTTTCATATGCCCGAACTGCCGGAAGTCGAAACTATTCGTCGCGATCTCGTTAAAAAGATCTTGAACAAAAAAATTGTTCAAGTCGTAGTATATCGCGCGAAGAGTGTGGCTGGTGAGAATACGAAATTTGTTCGGCACCTGAGAAACAATAGTATCATTGCCATTGAACGTCGCGGTAAATTAATGGTTTGGCGTTTGCAGAAAAAACCGGATCTTTTAGTGCACTTAAAAATGACCGGCCAGCTTATTTATGAGCGAAAAATTAAAAATCGCGTTGATATCATTGCCGGCGGACATAAATTATCTGAGCAAGACATTGATGCCCTGCCAAATAAATTCACTCGTGTTGCTGTCGTCTTTGCTAATGGAGGGGAATTATTTTTTAATGACCTGCGTGTCTTTGGCTATATGAAGCTGGCGGATGAGAAAGTAATTCAGAAAGCACTGGCCGAATTCGGCCTGGAGCCGCTGACTAAGGCCTTTACGATGGATTATTTCGAAGAGCTGTTCAAACGTCGCTCCCGCGCACCAGTGAAGGCACTGCTCCTTGATCAGCAAGCGATTGCCGGTCTCGGCAATATCTATGCCGACGAGGTGCTTTTTTGCGCCGACGTAAAACCAAGCCGCCCTGCCAGTTCGCTGAGTCAGCACGAACGAAAAAAGATTTTTACGTGCATTCCAAAAATCACTGTCGAAGCGCTCAAACACCGTGGCACGACCTTTCGGAATTTTCTCGATTCAAGCGGTAAAAAAGGCAACTACACTGATTTTTTAAAAGTGTACGATCGCGATGGAGAGGCCTGCAAACGCTGTGGCACGATAATCAAAAAAATTCGCTGTGCCGGTCGCGGCACGCATTTTTGTCCTTATTGCCAGAAGTAGTGACTGCCATTCTCGCGAAAGCGGGAATGACATCTGTACTTGCTAAATAGCTTCAATTTCGTTAAGATAGCCACACCTATCTTTAATGCTACCGCACTATGGATGAATTTCTCAAAAAAGCTATTCTGGCTGCCGGTGCCGTCGGCCTCGACTATTTTAACAAGGGAGTCTCTTCTAAAACCAAAACCCATTTGGGTGATTTGGTCACGCAAGCCGACTATGCTGTGAGTGATTTTCTGATTGAAGTGATTTCAAAAGCGTATCCTGAACACGGCATCTATTCCGAAGAACTCAGCGAAGTCATTAATCCTAAAAGCGACTACCTTTGGATGATCGACCCGATTGACGGTACGCGCAATTTTGCCAACCATATTCCTTTTTGGTGCACGCTGGTGGCCCTTTGGCACAAAGAAGAACTCGTGCTGGGCGCTGCTTACAATCCGGTGGCCGACCAATTATTTTTTGCTGAAAAAGGAAAAGGCGCCACCTTTAACGGGAAATCGATTCATGTGAATAGTATCGAAAGTCTTGACCACAGTTTTGGTTGTTTTGTACGCGGTACGAGAGGGCAACCCGGCGATCGGGAACGTTTTAAACGTGCGTCGAGCCGGTTGGTCACTGATACTTCGGCCTGGCCGCATAATTTTGGTACGATGTTTGGTATGTGTTTTATTGCCAGCGGCGGAGTAGATTTTTATTTTGGCAATGGCGGCCTTAATCATGATTATGCCGCGCCGGCTTTGATTTGCCGTGAAGCTGGAGCGCTTGTTACCGATTGTGATGGCAAGCCGTGGCAGCGTGATGTTGGGACCATCGTGATCGCGAATCCAAAATTGCACGCGAAAGTTTTAGAATTGTTAAAATAAAATGTCATTCAGAACCCCGTCGCAGGGGTGAAGAATCTTCCGCACATTCGTTCAGGATGACAACATCATATGCAAAACTACGATCCAAAAAAAATTGAAGCCAAATGGCAAAAGTTTTGGGAAAAAAATAAAACGTTCGAGGTTACCGAAAATCCAAAAAAGTCCGCCCAAGGCGGATCCGCCGCTGTCGGAAAATTTTATTCTTTGATCGAATTCCCGTATCCATCCGGCGAGGGTCTGCACGTCGGCCATCCTCGGCCGTTCACCGCTATGGACGTTATAGCGCGCAAGAAACGCATGGAAGGCTTCAACGTATTGTATCCAATCGGCTTTGACGCCTTTGGACTGCCGACGGAAAATTTTGCCATCAAAACCGGCCAGCCACCGGCCGAGGTGACGAAAAAAAATATTGCCAACTTTACGCGTCAGCTGAAATCGCTTGGCTACAGTTTCGACTGGTCACGCGTGGTCGACACCACCGATCCGAAATATTTCAAATGGACGCAGTGGTTTTTTTTACAATTTTTCAAGCACGGTTTGGCCTACAAAAAAAATCAGCCGATCAACTGGTGCCCGAAAGACAAAATTGGCTTGGCTAATGAGGAAGTGGTGCAAGGAAAATGCGAACGCTGCGGCACAGCGGTTGAGAAACGTGACAAGGCGCAGTGGATGCTGGCCATCACAAAATACGCTGACAAACTGTTGGACGGATTAAAAGAAGTTGACTACATCACCCCGGCGCGCGTGCAGCAGGAAAATTGGATTGGCAAGAGCGAAGGCGCGGAAGTTAAGTTTGCTTTGTCGAATGTCATCCTGAGCGAAGCGAAGGATCTAAGTGGTGAACGCTTAGATTCTTCGGTTTCACCTCAGAATGACAATAGCGTAAAAGAACTCACTGTCTTCACCACTCGTCCTGACACTATTTTTGGTGTTACGTTTATTGCTGTCTCCGCGGAACTTGCCAAAGGCTGGATTGATAGGGGATGGAAGCCGGAGAAGAAAATAATTGAGTATATTGAAACAACACTCAAAGAACGCGTAGCGACAGAGGATCAAGACGAAAAAGAAAAAACCGGCATCGCCGCTGGCTTCAACGCCACTAATCCGGTTAATAATGAAACAGTGCCGGTCTGGATTACAAATTACGTGATGGGTGGTGTCGGTACTGGTGCCATCATGGGCGTGCCGGCGCACGACGAACGCGACTATGAGTTTGCAAAAAAATATAATTTGCCAATTAAGGAAGTGGTGGTCGGAACTAACGTTCAGGAGAAAGCTTTTACCGAAACAGGTGAAGTGGTCAATTCCGATTTTCTAAACGGCCTGCCAACTCCCGAAGCTAAAGAAAAAATGATTCAGTGGCTGGAAGAAAAGAAAATCGGTCATCGAAAAATAAATTACAAACTGCGCGACTGGGTGTTCTCGCGTCAGCGCTACTGGGGCGAGCCGATTCCGTTGGTGTATTGTGAGGCGTGTGCTGGTTGGATCCCCGTTCCTGAAAGCGAGCTCCCCCTCAAACTGCCAAAAGTAGAAAAATATCAGCCGACGGATACAGGGGAGAGCCCGCTCGCGGCGATGACCAAGTGGGTGAATACCACCTGTCCGAAATGCGGCGGACCAGCCAGGCGCGAAACCGACACCATGCCGAATTGGGCCGGGTCGAGTTGGTATTTTTTGCGCTACACCGATCCGCATAACGACCAAGAATTTGCCTCCATGGAAAAATTAAAATACTGGATGCCAGTCGATTGGTACAATGGCGGTATGGAACACACCGTGCTGCATTTATTATATTCACGTTTTTGGAATGAATTTTTGTACGACATTGGAGCAGTGCCAACGCGCGAACCGTATAAAAAACGCACCAGCCACGGCATGATTCTCGGGCCCGATGGCGAAAAAATGTCCAAGAGCCGCGGTAACGTCATCAACCCCGATGAGATGGTGGAAAAATTCGGCACTGACGCTTTCCGTACGTACATTATGTTCATGGGGCCATTCGACCAGGCCGTTATGTGGGACACGAATGGGCTGGTTGGTGTGCGGCGGTTTTTGGATCGGGTGTGGAATCTACAAGAGAAATTGACTGGTGTCGGTCATGTCATCCTGAGCGGAGCGAAGGATCTAAGGGGTGAATCCTTAGATTCTTCGTCCACCAGCCGGCGGACTCAGAATGACAAGCACACAACTCTGCTTCACCAAACCATCAAAAAAGTCACGCGTGACATTGGCAGCATGGCTTTTAACACGGCTGTCGCCGCTCTCATGCAGTTAACCAACGAATTGGCCAAAGAAGAAAAAATTTCAACATCAGATTATCAGATGCTTTTAAAGCTGCTTTCCCCTTTCGCTCCGCATATTTCTGAAGAACTCTGGGAAAAATATGGCGATGGAAAAACATTGGCTTTTTCTCCCTGGCCAACCTATGATGAAGCCTTGACCAAAGAAGCAACATTGACGATCGCTGTCCAAGTCAATGGCAAAGTCCGGGCCACCATTGAAGTTGCTGCCGACGCCTCGGAAGAAGCAGTGAAGCAGAAAGCCCTAACTGAAGAAAATGTGCTAAAATGGATAGCAGGCAAAGAACCTAAAAAAATAATTTACGTTAAAAATAAATTATTAAGTATCGTAGTATGAAGATACCAAAACAACTTCCGCAGTTTGAGGGGCAAACAGCACTCTGCCTCGTGGCCGCCGACCAGGCTGCCGATTTTTTCATCGCTAAAGACGGTGAACTTAACAAAGTCGCTACAATAGTAATAGAAAAACCAGAATATTCTGACCGCGAAAGTGTCAGCCAACGTGTCGGCCTTGGTTATGAATCAGGCGACAAAGGTGATAAAAACAAAAAACTTCTTCGTCAGGATCTTGTTAAGCAGGTGAAAGAAGAGTTAAGAAAAATTGCCACTCCTTCGGTGGTGTTTCTCTTTGCGCCAAATGACGCCAAACGCGATCTCGAAGCGGCCTTACCGCGAGCCTTCGCTGCTAAATTAAAAAAAGTAATTGGCGGCAATTTTCACAAAGAGCAGCCGCTTAAATGGTTTGAACATGTGAAGTCGTCTCTTAAATAAACTGCCTGTGAAAATTACTAAATTTGGACACTCGTGCTTACTGGTTGAAGAAGGGGAAGCGCGCATCCTCATCGATCCTGGGGCATATTCCACCATTCCCGATCTAAAAAATATTGATGCCATTTTGATTACGCACGAACATTCTGATCATTACACCGTAGATATATTGCAGAATATTCTGAAACACAATCCTGAGGCCATAATTTACACTAACTCTGGAGTAGGGGAATTCTTACAAAAAGCGGGTATACCCTTCAAGACTCTTTTGCATGGCCAGGTGGCCAAGGTTAAAGGCGTTAGTGTTGAAGGGGTAGGAGAGAAACACGCCTACATCTATTCCACTTTGCCGATCTGCGATAATGTCGGTTATCTCATCGCCGGTCGTCTATTGCAGCCCGGAGACACCTTAGAGCCACCGCAGAAAGCAGTAGAAATTTTAGCAATCCCTGCCGCCGCACCCTGGGCAAAATTGGCCGAAACAATAGACTATGGCAAGGCCGTTCACGCCAAAATCGCTTTTCCAATTCATGACGGTTTTCTTGGCGAGAAAAATCCATATAACAAGCATTTAGAGCGAGAGCTTGGCACGGTTGGAACAAAATGGATAACGCTAAAAACCGGCGAGGAAATAGAAGTATGACTGTAGCGGAGGAAGCTCGAAAATACGCTGTGGCGGAAATTGAAAAATTTGGCACCCCAATTTTGGAACATTTTTTAATCTCTGAAAAAAAGGCTTTGGAATTGGCTAAAAAGTTGCAGGCGAACGAAGAAATTGTTCAGATCGGTATTTATTTTATGGATTTAAAATTAGGCGAAGCCCACCAAGCGAACAAGACTTCCTCTCATGTAGACATGGGAGTACGCGCGGCGAGAGAATTTTTTAAGAAATACCCAGTGGATGATGAGTCTGGAGAAAAAATAATTAATTGTATCGCCGCTCATCATGGGGCAGTATTATTCAATTGTCTTGAAGCAGAAATTTGTGCAAACGCTGACTGCTACCGTTTTATACACCCAAAAGGTTTTTTTGCTTATTTGATGCTTCTAGGCCAGCGCGGACTAGGCCACGACGAAGCCTTGGACACAATCGAAAATAAATTAGAAGAAAAACATAAAATTCTTTCGCTTGAAATTTGCAAGAAGGAACTAGAGCCACGCTACCAGCAATTTAAAAAGTATATTAAAGAAGCCAGAAATTTTTAGAATAATTTTTTCATTATTTTTTTCGTCTCCTTAAGTGGAGGAACAAATAAAGGAGTTTATTCACCGTGCACATCAAATTGCCACATTAATATGAAAGACTGCCTGTAGTTATGCGTTTGAAGTAGGGGCGTGTTAAAATTATTTCATCA
>JAJYIJ010000024.1 GCA_021790135.1 bacterium
GCTTGACAGACAAAACAGCCAGTGTTATACTCTCTCTTAGATGAGATGCCCTACACTTCCTTCACGTAGGCTCTTACAAAAAAATTCCGGCCTAAAAGCCGGAATTTTTTTATGCCTCAAGCTTTTATATTCTCCCATCATTTGAATGAGAGAAAAAAATAATTTCGGGGTGTTCCTCTTTTATTTTTTCTATTATCGCGGCCAAATCTCCAATCATTTGCTGAAAAATTTCTCTTGCTTTTTCTTCTTCCGTCTTTTTCTTTCTTTCTTGTTCTTTTTTGTCGTTTAACGCTTGCAACTTAGCCACATAACTATTGAAATCATAGCCTGTATGTTTTCTTTTTAAAATACCAAGTTTAGCCGAAACAATAGTAAGGCATGTTCCGTAGGCGGCCCACCAATCATTTGTCGTTGCCGCCATTTCATTGGCTATATGGCCAGAAATTGCATCTCCTATTTCTGCTTTTGACACCGGCCCCATTTCCGGCCCTTCTTCTAGTGGCATATTATTTTTATTATTGGCTCGGTAAAGAAAAATTGCTGAGCGACTGCAAAATCGCATTGAAGTGATCCGGATCGCCGGTAAACTCAATCACGTGGCGACTATTCTTCCCAAAGGGGAAAACGCGCACATGTTCCTCCATCACTGGGCTGCTCGTGGTGGTGTAGGCAGCTGTTTCGGCTGTTTCTGCCATGAGACCATTCCAGACAGTGCTCGAAGCATTTGGCAAACTCGGCAGACTGGCGTCAACTGCCTCATAGCTAACGGCAAAAAAATTCGTACTGCTGGGGTCACGGAAACTAACGCTATTCTGGCCATGCGTCACTGTCCAGGCAGCCGGGTAGTGCAACGTGAATCCAACAAAACTGTCCTCAGTATAAAGCTCCGTTGCCTTAGCCAGACGCGCGGCCTCGTCTGTCGCCATTTTTTGCTGAAACTGATACTCAGCTACATTCAACTCTTCTTGCACGGCTGACTGAATTTTTGCTGCTGTGTCAGCATCATTCGCTGCCTGACAGGCAAAACCGCTGAGCACAAAAGTCAAACCGACCACTAAAAACAAAGCTAACATCTTGGCGCCAGTACCAACCTTCCGCGCCACTGACCGTTGACCGATTTTTCGTTCCATTTCCGCAATGCGCTGGCGTGTTTTTAACACCGTATCAGGGTTAAGAGAAATGCTGTCGATCCCCTCTTGTACCAAAAATTCCGCAAATTCGGGATGATCACTTGGCGCTTGGCCGCAAATGCCCACCTTGCGTTTTTCTTCATGGGCGACTCTGATTACTTGACGAATCAATGTTTTAACGGCTTCGTTCTTTTCGTCGTACACTTTGGCCACCAAAGCCGAATCGCGATCGACACCGAGCGTCAACTGCGTCAAATCATTGGAACCGATGCTAAAGCCGTCGAAAATCTGGCTAAATTCTTTAGCTAATACGACGTTAGCGGGGATCTCACACATCACATAGGTTTCGAGCCCGGCTTTTCCGCGCTCCAAACCAAATTCTTTCATCGTGGCTAGAACCTTTTTGCCTTCATCAACCGTGCGGCAGAACGGCACCATTGCAATCACGTTTTTCAAACCCCAGTCTTCACGCACTTTACGGATCGCTTCACACTCGATTTTAAACGCCGGTTTAAATGTCGGATCATAATAACGCGAGGCTCCGCGCCAGCCGAGCATGGGATTTTCTTCTTTTGGTTCAAAATGCTGCCCGCCAATCAAGGTGGCGTATTCATTGGTCTTAAAATCCGAAAAACGAAGCACTACCTCGTTCGGATAGAACGCCGTGGCAATAAACGCAATGCCTTCTGCTAACCGGTCAATGGCATACTGCGTTTTATCTTTATAGCCTCGAGTCAATTCGTTAATGAGCGCCTTGGCCTTCCGATCTTTCAACTGCTTATAATGAATCAGCGCCAAAGGATGAATTTTAATGAAATTAGTATAAATGAATTCCTCCCGCGCCAAGCCGACACCGTCACAGGGAATCGAAGCCAACGCGAAAGCGCGCTCCGGATCGCCAACGTTCATCAGTACTTTTGTTTTTGTCTTCGGAATATTCTTAACTTCAATTTTTTCCACTTCAAAAGGCAGACGGCCCGAATAAACGCGCCCGATCTCGCCTTCTGCACAGCAGACAGTTACTTCTTGACCCGGTTTTAAAATTTGCCGCGCTTTTTCAACGCCAACAATACAAGAGACCCCCAGTTCGCGGCTCACGATCGCGGCATGTGATGTTTTGCCGCCCTCTTCGGTAACAATGGCGCCGGCGATGCGCATAACCGGTTCCCAGTCCGGATCCGTCAACCGAGTCACTAACACTTCACCCGCCTTGAATTCTTTCAAATGCACTGGCGAATTAATAATTCGTACTTTCCCCTGTCCAATCCGTTGGCCAACACTGGTCCCTTCGGCAAGAATATTGCTTCGCTTGCCCAATTTGTAGGTCTCAATCACGTTCCCATTCGCTCGCGACATAACTGTTTCCGCCCGCGCTTGAACGATATAGAGTTTCCCCTCGGCACCATCTTTGGCCCACTCAATATCCATCGGTCGGCCATAATGTTCTTCAATAATGAGTCCCCACTTGGAAAGCTGCAAAACTTCCTTGTCCGTAAGACAAAATTGGCGTCTCGCCGCCATCGTGACTTTCTGCTGGCGCGTTCCGCTCGGAGCGTACACCAATTTTACCTCTTTGCTTCCCAAACGGTGGCTGATAATAGCATCTTTGCCCTGTTTTAAGCCTTCTTTAAATACAAAAAACTGATCCGGCGTCACCCGACCCTTCACAATATACTCTCCCAAACCATAACTGGCGTTGATAAGCACAACGCCGCGGAAACCCGATTCCGTGTCGAGGGTGAACATCACGCCGCTGGCCGCCAAATCCGATCGCACCATCTGCTGAATACCGACTGAAAGCGCCACCGCAAAATGATCAAAGCCTTTCGCTTCGCGGTAGGAAATTGCGCGGTCAGTAAAGAGGGACGCGATACATTTTTTTACTGCCAGCAGTAATTCTTTCTCACCGCGGACGTTCAAATAACTTTCCTGCTGTCCGGCAAAACTGGCGTCCGGTAAATCTTCAGCCGTGGCACTGCTGCGAACCGCCACCGACGCGCCGCCCGGCGTATTTTTTGATAATTCCCGGTAGGCAGCGGCTAGTTCCTTTTCTATCTCTTTTGGCAAATAAGCTTCAACAATCAAACTCCGCACCTTTTTCCCCACCTTAGCCAAAAGTCGTAAATTTTTGACGTCCAAATTACCAGTTAATTTTTTAATTTTTTTATCAATGCCACTTTCCTTCAAAAATGTCCGGTAGGCTTCGGCCGTGAGGGCAAACCCATTTGGCACCGGCACCCCCTTGGCCGTCAACTTGCTATACATTTCGCCAAGATTGGCATTTTTCCCGCCAACCAGACCGACGTCATTTTTAGAAATTTCTTTAAACCATTTGACAAACATATGAACATTTTTTAAAAAAGTCGGTCCCGACTTTCTCGCCCGGCTAAGCAGCGTCGAATCTGCCTGCTAGTATAGCACAAATCAAAAAATGAGAAAAATATTACTCCAACAAGCGTAAAAATTGCTCTTCATTCAAAACAGCCACGCCCAATTTCTGCGCCTTGGCCAATTTGCTTCCCGGGTTCTCACCAACAATCACGGCCGTAGTTTTTTTACTGACGGACTCCGACACGGCTGCGCCGAGCGCCTTAAGCTTTTCTTTTGCTTCATCACGTGAAAGTTTTTTCAAAGTTCCCGTCAAAACATATGTTTTCCCGAACAACGTGCCCAGTTCTTTGTGTTGCACCGGGGTATGTTCGACCTGGACGCCGTTACGTAATAATTTTTGAATGTAATCGCGGTTTTTCGGGTCGGCAAAAAATACCACAATCGCCTTTCCCACTTTCTCGCCAATACCATTCACGGCATACAACTCTTCGACCGAAGCGGCTTGTATTTTTTCTAGCGTCCTAAAATGGTTGGCGAGATCATAAGCCGTTTCCTCGCCGACATGGGGTATGCCAAGAGCGTTGATAAAGCGCGACAGACTAACCTTTTTCGCCGCCTGAATTGCTGCCACCAAATTATGCGCCGATTTTTCAGCGAACCGCTCCAAGCTCTCCAAATCACCTTCCGACAAAATAAATATATCGGCAGCGTCCTTAATCAAGCCGGCGTTCACCAGCTGCTCAACGATCTTTTCCCCCAGATGATCAATGTCAAAACATTTTTTACTGGCAAAATAAATAATCCGGCCAAGTTCCTGAGCAAAACAACGTTTATTAAGACAATACAGAGCCACGCTGTCTCCCTTTTTTCCGACGTGGCTATCGCACAATGGGCAATGCGTTGGGGCGTGGATCTTTTTCTCGGTACCAGTCCGCATTTTTTGGAGCACGCGCACGACTTTGGGAATAATATCACCGGCTTTCTCCACCACCACAGTATCACCAACCTTGACACCGAGGCGCTCAATTTCATCGAAATTATGCAATGTTGCGTGCGTGACAGTGGTGCCGGCCAAACGTACCGGCTCCATAAGTGCCACTGGCGTCAGCGTGCCCGCGCGCCCGACCTGCCAATACACTTCTTTAATTTTGGTCGTGCCTTGTTCGGCCGGAAATTTATAGGCAATTGCCCAGCGTGGCGCTTTCCCGGTGTAGCCGAGAGCATCTTGATATTTTTTCTGATTAACTTTAACGACGATGCCATCAATCCAGAATTCTTGCGAACTGCGTCGCTTTTGCCATTCGTCATGAAAATGAAGAATTTCGGCAAGCGACCGGCACTCCCGCCAGTGGCGATCGGTTTTGAAACCGAGCCGCTGTAATTCACGCAACTCCTCCGCCTGCGTTGGCGGCGCATTACCACTCGAAATGTCGTAGGTAGTGAGCGCAAGCTTGCGGCTGGCGACGATTTTTGGATCAAGCTGACGGATCGTGCCGGCGGCAGCGTTACGCGGGTTGGCAAAAAGCGGTTCATTTTTTTTCTTGCGTTCCTGATTGAGCCGATCAAGCATCGCGCTCGAAAGCCACACTTCACCTTCGACAATAATATCAATCGCTTCGTGCAAGCGAAGTGGCACGCTTTGGATCGTCTTGACATTCTGAGTGACATTCTCGCCCACGCGCCCATCGCCGCGCGTGGCCGCCGTTGCCAGAAGACCTTTTTCATAGGTTAACACCATGTGCAGACCGTCCAACTTAAGTTCACAGACATAGGACAAATCTGTCGGCCGTTTCCCAGTTTCTTTTTCCAAGAATTTGTTGATACGCTCTTCCCATTCCTGCATTTCTTCTTCCGTAAAAGCGTCATTAAAACTCCACTGCGTCACCTGGTGCACCACTTTCTCAAATTTCTCGAGTGGTTTGCCCGCCACGCGTTGCGTCGGCGAATCGGGAGTAATGAGTTCAGGATGGGCTGCCTCAATTTTTCTGAGTTCTTCCATTAAAGGATCATACATCGCGTCCGTCACTTCTGGATCATTTAAAACATGATAGCGGTAGCGCAAATCGTTGATCTGCGAACGCAAATGAGTAACTTTATTTTTTAATTCTTTTTCTTCATTCATATAACGTGTGCGTTACCTGCCTCATCATCGAATCAAACCAACATACCACGCAACTATTTGGCTGCCCCAGAGCATGGCCACCCAGCCGCCGACAGCCAAGAAAGTTCCGAACGGCAACTCCGATTGCATTTTTTTCTTCCTTGTTACCAAAAGACCAAGCCCCACAAGCGCCCCCACAACGTAGGCAATAAAAAGAGCCACGAGGACTTCCTCCCAACCAAGCAGAGCTCCAAGTAAAATGCCGAGATGAATATCACCGCTGCCAATCCAACGGCCGCGGGAAACCAAATATTGTAAAAGAAAAAAACCGCCGCCAATTAAAATTCCGAATAAAAGCGAAAGAAGGCTTATCTGCAAAAAAAAGTAATTGATGCCAAAAGCGATTGCGCTCGCCATCCACATGAGCGGCGGTAAAATTTCGAAGTAAAGATAATCATACATGAAGACAACAATAAAAAAGGCGCTAAAGAAAAGATCACGAAAAAACTGCCAGGCACTAAATTCGGGTAAAATAAAATAGTGGACAGCAACGGCGATAAAAAAAAGCGGTGTCGCGAGTTCAACCAAAAGGTAGTGTGCTGGGATGGATCCGTGACAGTGACGACATTTTCCTTTGAGCCAGGCAAAACTGATAACAGGAATATTGTCGTACCAAACTAACTGTTTTTCACAATGAACGCAAATGCTCCGCCTATTCCAAACGCGCCGCCATTCGTGGACGCGCCATATCCACGAATTAAAATAACTGCCAAGGATGAGGCCGAGAAGACCAAGAACCAGATAGACAAATAAATACATCGGGGGCATGAAAATTGACAAATATTTTTGGCTGTCATCCTGAGGCGTAGCCGAAGGATCTTCCTATTACCAATTCGCCAATATAATTTGAAGATTCTCCCGCCAGAACGGGATCCCGTCTATTTAAGACCTGGGCGGCGTGGAATTCCCCCGCCGAGGGCGGGGTCAGAATGACAATTTAGAAAACTCACTATCACTATGAGTTCTGAGTTAGCTATAGTATACCACAGCCGTATAAACAAAACACCTCCCGGGTGGGAAGCGTTCTGTTAATTTGCAAATTGCAATTAGGCTCCTTCAGCAATTCCACCAGGAGTCAAGTTAATCTGACCGCTCAAACTACCAACAGTTCCCTCCAATGTCGCGTCAATTTTATAGGAACCCGTCGTGGCGGTATAGACATAGCTGCCACTGGATGGATCGGACGGCACTTCAGCCATATAGGGAGAGCTGCAACCTGTTGTTGTCCAACCGCTCGCATTTAAGCAAGCTGCGCTGGTGCCACCCAAAGTGGCTGGACCGCTCGGATACGAATTTTGATCAGTATAATATAATTCCAACGCGGTTTGAACCTGTTTAAGGTCAGACATGCGTTTAGCATCGCGCGCCTTTACCCGAGCCGAACCGAGTGCCACCACAGCTAAGGTCGAAAGCAAACCGATGATGGCGATCACCACCAACAATTCAATTAAAGTAAAACCTTTCTTTTTCATATCGTCACCTCCTTTCGGATATGCATCATTGACATAACAATCTTATGATAATTTTAAAATCTTTTTCACCTTATCGACGATTTCCGAGGGCTTAAAATGCGCTTTTATCAAATAATCTGCGGCCCCCACTTCAAGACCTTTTTCCACATCATCTTTCTGCCCTAAATTGGTTAATAAAATTACCGGAATTTCTTTTACCTCAGGATCGGCTTTTAATTTTTCAAGAACCGTAAAGCCGTCCATCTTTGGCAAAAGAATATCGAGCAGGATAATATCGGGTTTCTTTTTTTTGGCATCGTTCAGACCTTTTTCGCCATTATCGGCCGTCGAAATACTGAAACCCTCCATTTCAAATTTCTTTTTGTAGATGCCAGACAAAAAAACATCATCCTCGACCAGTAGTACATGTATCTTGCTGTAATCCATATACCTTATTAAAACATAAAAATTTTAAAGCTGCCAGCTTTCCTCCTTTTTTCTTCATTTTTTATTATACCATATTCCGCAAAGCCAAGCCAATAGCTACGGACAAACGTGGGGCAATGGTACGCAAAATCGGTTTTAAACCGTCTTGATAGACCACTCGGCCCCATGGGTCGCCCAGATAACACTTAAGCTTAAAAATCTCCGCGATCGAGTCAGACAAATAGGGAAAAAACGAAGCACCGCCGCTTAAAATAATTTTTTCCGGCCTCTCGGTCTGATTTTGACGCATATACATCTCCAACGTATAATCAATCTCCTTTATAATCGGGGCCACAAATGGATTAAAAATTTCAAAAAAACGTTCACGGTTCAAAGTGTCTCCAGCGGGTGACTTGATAAAACGTAAAAATAAATCCTTCTTTATCTGTTGAGCAAGGGGCACTTCGACTCCAAGTCTTTTTGCCAAAATATCGTTCACGGTACTACCCCCCAGCTCAATGCTTGTGTGAGTTAAAGGGATGCCCTGTTCGATGATAAAAAAATTAGTGCGCTCTGCTCCGATATCAATAAGCATCGTTGGCGCGGCGTCGCGGCCGACCAAAGAACGCGCCAGGGCGATCGATTCTGGTTCCAAAGAATCAAGGATCAAACCAGCTTGTTTAAAAATTGTTGTATAAAAAAGAACGACCGCCCGAGGTACAGCATTCACCAAGACGCGCTCAGTTTTTTGGTCAGGCGAGGGATTGGGCAGCGCTTGCGAATCGAGTACAACATCTTCCAAACGAAATGGTAGTAATTTTTGCACCTCAGCCTTTAGGACACGGTCCGTCTCTTCCTTTTTTTGCAAAATTGGCAAGGTGACAATTGCGTGAAAAACGCCGGATACCGGCAAACTGGCAACGGCTATCTTCGAGTGTGTACGCGCTTTTTTACACAAGGCTTTAAGCATGGCAACATAGCGCTCGATGCGATTTGGATCTTCCATGGCCTCATCTGCATTCGTTAAAGTTTTGTTCTGCTCCGACGTTTGACCTGTGGCCAGAGGCATCGTCGGTTTCTTTTCCGCCATTTCCTCAACGCCAAGCTCCGAACGAGCGGCGATCATATGCACGTCGACTGGCGCTTCCGTAAAAGCATACGTAAACAAAACCGGTCGCTTTTTTTGCTGATGCAGTTCCACCAACTTAATACCGCCGGCGCCAATATCGATTCCCAAGTATGAAGATGATTTACCAAACATACACTTTAAAGTATAGCAAAAAATAAAAAAAGAGTATATGCCTGTTGATAACAAAACGCCGATCATGTACTATATTGAAGTCATTTCTCTATGTCCACACCCATTATTTTCTATAATACGCTTTCGCACCAGCGGGAGCGATTTAAACCGCATCATCGTCGCTTGGTGACCATGTACACCTGCGGGCCGACCGTCTACAACTATGCTCATATCGGCAACTTACGCACCTATATTTTTGAGGATGTGCTGAAACGCGTACTGCTCTACAACGGTTATAAAGTGAAGCATGTCATGAATATCACCGATGTCGGGCATCTGACGAGCGACGCCGATGAAGGTGAGGATAAAATGGAAAAAGGTTCGAAACGTGAAGGCAGAAGTGCTTGGGATATCGCCGCTTTCTATACTGCCGCTTTTTTTTCCGACATTAAACAACTCAATATCATTTTGCCGGAAAAATTTCCTCGTGCTACCGATCATATTAGGGAACAAATTCATCTCGTGAAACGTCTTGAACGCAGGGGGTATACCTACCGCACGGTGGACGGAATTTACTTCGATACGAGCAAACTCCCTGACTATGGCAAACTAGCCAATCTGCAGAAACAAGAATTAAAGGCCGGCGCCCGTATTGATATCGGTGACAAAAAAAATATTACTGACTTCGCCCTGTGGAAATTTTCACCGACCTTGGAAAAACGCCAGATGGAATGGAAAAGTCCGTGGGGTGTCGGCTTCCCCGGCTGGCATCTTGAGTGTTCGGCCATGTCCACCAAATATTTAGGGCAACCTTTTGACATCCATTGTGGCGGCATCGACCACATCCCTGTGCACCACACGAATGAAATCGCTGAAAGCGAAGCTGCTTATAATAAACCACTCGCCAATTATTGGCTGCACGGCGAATTTTTACTTATCGATGAAAACAAGATGGCCAAGTCGGGAGAAAACTTTATCACGTTGGCGACGCTCCGCACCCACGGTTTTTCCCCACTGGCCTACCGCTACTTTGTACTGCAAACTTACTACCGTAAACAATTAAATTTTAGTTGGGAAGCGCTTGGTGCGGCGGAAACCGCACTCGAACGGCTCTATGCGGCCGCCCGCCTTCTTCCAGCAAGCCTGTCTTCAAGCCCGAAACAGAATAAAAGCCGAAACAAAAAAATTGCCGGTCCGCTTCCGGAACTTAAACAAACTTTTCTCGCTCACATCAACAGCGATCTGGATATTCCAACGGCTCTTGGCGAACTCTGGTCACTGATCCGCGAGAAAAAAATCGACGTAAAAACCCTACTTGATTTTGATCGAGTACTCGGGCTCGGCATCAAAGAGCATTTGCGCGAACCACGTGTCACTTTACCAAACGACGTCAAACAAATCGTCACCGAACGAAACGAAGCCAGAGCGAAAAAAAATTGGGCGGAAAGCGACCGGCTGCGCGCCGAGCTTGAGAAACTCGGTTATGAAGTGAATGATTCGCCAAGCGGAACCACGGTGAAAAAAAAGCGTCCCTAGTTTTAAATTACAACCAGCCCTTCCGGCGAAAAACATACGCCAGGACCGCCGCCACCAAAAGAGTAACGACTAAGATGATCCAAAAGCCGCCGTATAAATCGACAAAAGGAGTGCCACTGGCTCGGATGGTAAAAAGGGTGGTGATGAGGGTCGGTGGCAAGGTGATAACGGAAATAACGGTCAACGTGCGCATCACTTCATTCGTCCGCAAATTAAGGAGCGATTCGTTAGTTTCGTCGAGAGCGTAAATACTCTCTTTTTGACTTTCGAGCAGATTCCAGATTTCGCTGTTAAATTCGCGCAGTTCGTTCACGTAGCGTTGGTAGGCCGGCAAATTCAAATCATGCCCGCCATACTGCACCAGTCGATCGATAATCGTGCGGTGGCCAAGCATGGCGCGCCGGAAGGTTACGATATTGGTTTTGAGTCGCAAAATTTCACCGGCGATTTGCCGACCAGAAACATTGGCGCCGAATAATTTGCGATCAACAACATT
>JAJYIJ010000001.1 GCA_021790135.1 bacterium
CTTACTTGTCCAATCAGAGCGTAGTGTTAATTTGCCAATTGTTATGCCGGCACTTTGGATTCCTGGACCCTATCACGTTTTTATTTTAGTAAATTATGGTCTCAGTCATTCGGTTGCAACAGCGGAGAGCACTGTTTGGTATGTACCATGGCGGAGCTTACTAAGTTTTGTCATAGTTATTGTATTGTTTTTTTTATTGAAACATCGACAAAAAGAAAGTCATAGGCAGTTATGAAAAAAATTTTAAAGTTACTCGTGCCTTTTGTTGTAGTAGGTATCAGCTGCCTTGTTTTTGCAATTCATTTTTCCTTAGCAGCCACTCAAACAGGATCAATAACGGTTGGCGGAAGCATTCCTTGTGAGGGAACCAGTTGTGGTGGCGGCGGCACGGGTGGCGGCGGCAGCTCCAGTAAACCGGTTATAACGGTAACAGGCACAAGCACCGCTGCGACCAGCGCCCAAGTTGCATGGCAGGTAGCCGCAGATCAAACAAGCAAGTTGACGGTTGCCAGCACGACCTTTCAGTATGGAATTTCTTCCAATCTTGGCACCTATGTTGTGCCGTCTGGTCAAATAGGTGATGCCACTGATAATTTTTCTGTGAATATCAGCGGCTTGACGACTGGAACGTTGTATTATTATTCAATTTGGGCAGAGGATAGTGGTGGAGCAACGAATAAAGCCTCAGGGCAATTTATTACTAATGTTCCTCCACCAGCGCCAACTATCGCTATCAGTAATGTTTCCGTTTCTGTTAGCACCACCACGTCGACTGTCAGTTGGTCGACTAACGTGAATGCTGATGGACAAATTCTCTATGGCATCTCGGCAAATTATGGCTCAAGCACAGCCCTTCCTTCACCAGATGTCTATGCGATGTCGCATAGTATTACCCTAGAAAATCTTAATCCAAGCACCACATATCATTATCAAATTATTTCAACAGACCAGTCGGGCAATGCTACCTCGACAGCGGATGCGACTTTTACCACCTTGCCAGTTATAATGCCGCCACCCGATATCACCTTTTCCCCAATCGCCACGACGACCGATTCGATCGTACTCAGTTGGACAAATCCAACGTCACCAGATTTTAATGGCGTTACTATTGTCCGTAAAATCGGTTCGGCTTCCACCAGCACGACTGACGGCGTTGTCATTTATACGGGAACAGGCACAAACTTCACGGACACCAGCGTTTCTTCCAGTGTCAATTATTACTATACTGCTTTTTCTTTTAATAGTTCACTCGTATATAGTCCGGGAACATTTGTCTCTGGCGAAGTTGTGACGCCGCCACCATCATTTTTCATCAGCAATATTAGTGTTGCTACCTCGACATATGATGCCACAATTAGTTGGACGACGAGCGTCCCCGCCACCAGTAAAATAGATTATGGAATTACGGCTGCATATGGTAGCAGCGCTTCGGACAGTACGCTTGTTTCAACCCACAGCCTTACATTAAACAATTTAAGCGCCGCCACAACATATCATTTTAAAATTAGCGGTATCAATAGTGACGGCACGAGTGCCAGCAGCTCAGACAAATTTTTTACAACAGCACCCCCACCGAAGACTACGCTCGCAATTGAAAATATTACTGTTAGCGTTGGACAAAACTCCGCTCAGGTGAGCTGGCAGACAAATATAAATGCGTCTGGCCAAATCGAGTATGGTTTGACGACAGCCTATGGCCAAAGCGCTTCCGACAGTACTGTGTCTGGTTCACACAGCCTGACCCTGAGAGGTTTATCTCCGGGCACGGTGTACCATTATCGTATTTCTGCACAGGATAACAATGGCGATCAAGCGGCAACCTCAGATCAGACGCTGCAAACCACTGCCCCTGTTTCTCCACCACCATCAAACCTTCCGCCAGGGAGCGGTGGTAGCACGCCAGGTTGTAATGGAGATTGTTCTAATCCGGCCTGTGCCTCGCTGCCATTATGCACGTACGTTCCCCCAACAAGCACCGTTTCGAGTAGTGCTCAGCTCACACTGAATAATTTTATTTTTTTAGCCGGTAATCGGCAAATCGAACTGCAGCCGGTGAATGGTACCGTCACAAGTTTGGCAAGCAGTGGCTTCTCGATAAAAATTCCTGCAAGTGTCCTGTTTGATACACCCCAAAATCTGATTGTCAAAATCGATGGTGATGGCAACCAACATAATTTTGTTTATGCTTCTTCGACCGCCAGTTATTTTTCTGATTTTATTTTTCCCAGTCCGGGTGCTCATCGAGCCTTTATTGAGATTGACTATGGAAATGGTTTGTCCGATAGCGTTATTGTTCCCCTCCGGAGTCTTCCATTTGGTCAGGTGACTGATGGAAGCAATCCTTTAGATCAGGCCTCCGTGACGCTACTGTCCGCTACAGGCCAAGCAGTTTTAACCCGTAGTTACGGCTTCAATAATCCACTGACAACGGATGTCTCTGGCGCGTTTGGGTGGGTCGTTCCGAACGGTACCTATTCAATCTTAGCAAGTAAAAAAGGATATTTTGATCATCAGCCGCCATCATTTACAATTGACAACAATGTCGTGAATATTTCCGTTTCGCTTGTTCAGGCACCGACGTCAAGCAATGTGATTAGCCAAACAACAGCGGTAGTTAAATTGGGTCTGCAGAAGATTAGTGACACCGTGACGCAGGTGCAACAGTTCAAAGAAAATAAAACTGTTCAAGCAACGACTGCGAATGTTGTCGCCCCAACGATTGTCGGTGTCACTGCTGTCGGTGTGGTGGCTTTATCATGGGCCAACCTGTGGCCGTTTTTCCAGCTCCTCTTTTTTGAACCGCTCTTACTTCTCGGCCGGCGGCGGCGCGAAGGCTGGGGACAAATATATAACAGTTTAAGTAAACTGCCGATTGATTTGGCAACCGTTCGTTTAGTGAATGCTGATACGGGTCGGCTCATTCAGTCGAAAGTAACCGATCGTAAAGGACGCTATGCTTTCATTGCCAGTCCCGGCCGTTACTATATTGAAGTAAATAAAGAAAATTTTGCTTTCCCATCAGGACTTTTAAAGACGAGCAAAGATGATGGACGCCGAACCGACATTTATCATGGCGAAGCAATCGCAGTCAGTGAAAAAGACGCTGTCATCACGGCTAATATTCCTCTTGATCCGGTAGGCGAGATTAAAAAACCGGTTCGTATTTTCTGGCAGCATCTGGCCCGCCGAGTACAACTTGGTTTATCATGGACCGGCATCATCATTACATCCGTTGCCTGTTATATCTCTCCGCGCTGGTATGTGTTTGTTTTGCTGGGTGTGCACGCTATTTTTTTCCTTATCTTCCGGCGTTTGGCTATTCCACCAAAAATTAAAAGTTGGGGCATTGTCTATGATGCCGTTTCCAGGAAGCCGTTGGCCCGGACAATTGCTCGTTTATTCAACTCGCAATTTAACAAGCTAGTGTCGACGCAGATTACCGATAATCACGGCCGCTATTACTTTTTGGCCGGTGATAATCAATATTACGTCACATATGAACATCCGAATTATGCCGAGGGGAAGAGCGCTCTGATTGATTTAAATGGAAAGGAAGCGGAAAATATTGCGCTTGATGTGGCTTTGAAAAAAAGTGGCATCCAATCTTCTAGTGAGCAGAAGATGATGACATCTTCACCGGCACAAGACACTCCTCCTGTTAAAACCATTGTTTCTTCAGAGAAAAAAAATGAAAAAGTATGAATTTTCTCTTATATTAGCAAAAATTGTTGAGTTGACAAAAGGACTAAAATATGCTATACTTATTTTATATTAAGATCTTAATTACAACATAGATACAGACGAACAGTTGCGACTGAATCGGAAAAATATGAGACCGCGTCGGCGGAGTCTGTCTATGCTTTGGTTATATCTTAATTTTTTTTATGGTCAGATAAATTTATTTTTAATTGCCTATCTATGGTTTCCCCCCATCCTCTCCTTAAAAAATGCAGCGAACCGATGACCGCTTTTGTGATGGCGCTATTCGTCCTGACGATCTGGGGCGCAATATTCCCGATCACGGTGTATGCAGCAATCACATAGTATGCGCTGAGTTAAATACAATCAATGCATGTCCCTTTGAGCCGCCCACCCGGGCGGTTTTGTGTTGGTATTGACCAATCGGACTTTTTTATTTATACTACGTTTCACAATTATGGGCCGTTAGCTCAGCTGGCTAGAGCGCTTGCATGGCATGTAAGAGGTCGTGGGTTCAATTCCCACACGGTCCACACGGTTTGCCGGTTCTAGAAATTTGAACCGGTTTTTGTTTTAGCTTAGCGGTAATTTTGTGGTTCAAGACTGACAAATTTCGTTGTTACTAAAAAATGTACTCTTGAGACTTTTTGCTAATTCAATTTATTTTTGCTCTGGCCTTAGTTGCAAAGGCACGGCTTTAGCGATAAGATATTTTCAAAGGAGAGTTTATTAGTAAATTTGCTATTTAATTTCAATTTATGTCTAGAGAGAGTGGCCCAGGTATTGAAGTAATTATGGTTACCAGAGAAAAAGTTATTGATTTCATTTTAAAAAATGTACCTCAATATTCGAAGGCAGAATTAGACCGAACCGTTGGCGATGGCCAGACTACTTTAAATTATTTTTTAAATGAGGCAAAAAACGGAAGCGAATGGACTGATCCGCATGGATTCAAAATAAACGTGCTTAATGACGAATTCAAAATAACTATAAATTAGTAACAAAAGATTATATCATAGTTCGTATCTTTAAAAGGCCTTCCCATAATTTACAGTGTGAAAAAACCAATTGAAATTTACCCGGCTAAAATAAAGGATACGATTGGTATTTTTTTGGTACAGAGAACAGTGTGGCTTGCCACCTATCCGAATAAGGAATTTGGAGTCACAAGGAATTGGATAAAAGCTCATTTTTCAGACAAAAAGAAACGAGTGGCGCGTTGGAGAAAAGGAGTTAGAGAATCAAAAGATAGCTGTGTTTGGGTAGCAAAAGAAGGCAAACGTGTCGTGGGTTTTTGTGAAGCTTTAAAAATGAAAAAGCACAGAATAGGCACGATCTATATCTTACCGAAGTATCAACATCGTGGAATTGGCCAGGCTCTTATGACCCAAGCATTGAATTGGTTTGGGAAACAACGAAATATTTATGTCGGAGTTGCACCTTATAACACGAAAGCAATTAATTTTTATAAAAAATTTGGATTCAAAATTAAAGGCCCAGTGGAAACTGGACAGTTGCCCGAAATAGAAATGGTTAGGAAAGCTAGACCATAGGACTAAAATTTCCAAAATCGCCAATGAAGGTCCACACAGTTTGCCGGTTCTAGAAACTAGAGCCGGTTTTTGTTTTAGCTTAGCGGTAATTTTGTGGTTCAAAACTGACAATTTTTATTACTATTAAAAATGTACTCTTGAAACTTTTGGTTTAGACAGGATAATTTCAAGAATCTTTCATTCAATCTTAATATCCTTTAATGATTGACAAGGTGACATAATTACTATACTCTTTTCCAATCTGACAAAATGAGTGGAAGTGATGGCGGCTTGCTTCTGCTATTGCTCCCCTTCATTTCGGAGGGTCTCTGACAACTGCACCAAAAGGTGCGGGAAGGAAACGCGAGATGCTCGTATTCATCGTCGGCAAGACGGTTCTTGCCCCTCCCAAGAACTTTCCCAAAAGGGGGTTTGCGTGCCACCTGGACACCCCTTTCTGCATCTGCAGTGAATGGCGGTGCAGTATGGCCTATCTCTTCCACGATAGAGAAATCGTGGCGAAGGGAATCATCAAGACTGAAGGCGACGCCAAGAAGCTCATCAAGTTCTGGCGGACCGAGTTTCACATCCCTCGACACCGCCACCGCGCGATGAAGAGGATCCTGGTGTTCAGCGTCAGAAGGAACGCGACGTTGGAAGAGATGTCGCTGTAGCCACCGCCTGCTCATGGGCAGGAGCGCAGCTCAGCTGAAGGGGATCTCCGCGAACTATGGCTCGCGGACATCCAAAAATAGTCCATTTGATTGGACTATTTTTGTTTACTGCTCGTATATAAAATATTGATGCTAACCATGCTTTTGTTCAAAAATTATATTTTTTCCCACAAAAGACGATAGGCTGATTCTTGCATCGCATGTATCTCCTGGCTTTCAATTACGACACCCATAAAGTTTTCCTTGTAAGAAATTAAGGCCACTTTATCAGCATAAATTTCCGTATCGGCTTTAAAAGCAAAACCTTCACGGTCAATTAATTTAATCTGACGCAGCGTTTGTGGCGCTGAACGCAACCACTCCATTGCCGCCGGTGATCGGGGCGCGATCACGTTGACCGCGATTTTTCGTTTGACACGTTCGGCGATGTAATAGTCGGAAAAATCTTTTGGAAACAGTTTATAAAAATCCACCATACCGGTATAGGCCAAAATAGTGTCACCAACGCGTGAACTGTTGAGCGAATCCATGTACAGTTCGCGCATGCCCCCTTCGCCTTCATACAAGGTAATTTTTGGTTTAGAGGGCAAAATGTTGTGAAGTGCGCGCAGCTCAGGCAGAAGCCGATCTAACTGCCGTTCTTGTTCTTCGAGACGATTTTTAAGCGAGCGTACATCCTCAACGAAAAAAATGCGATGTTTATTTCGGAGTGTCGTTTGTACCAGACCGGCCGCAACCATCCCTGGCAATAAATTGTATACCGTCGTGCGTTTTACAGCGGCTTTTTTGGCAATTGAAATCACCGAGCCTTCACCAAGTGAAAGAAGCGCGGTATAAATGTGCGCTTCTTTATCTGAAAGGCCAACGCTTTGTTGAAGAGAGGTCAGAACACCCATAATGTCTGCTAAAATAGACAAATTAAATGTAGGTAAATTTTATTATAAGTTAGCCATATTGTCAATATTATGTGCATATATTTAAATAAAATGTCCAAAAAATTATTAAATTCTATATACTAGTTTAAATTAATTTTTAATAAAGAATATGAATAAAAAATCAACAATAGGTTGGCTAACAGGCATCGTTGTTATCACCCTTGTTGTGGGGGCAAGTTGGTACTCTTTGACTCATGCAAAGAGCCAAAGCAAACCAATTGAAGTCGGTTGGATTGGGCCTCTGACCGGACCGGATGCCACGTTCGGTCAGGAAGAAAAAAATGTCATTAGCATGGCTTTAGAAGATATTAATAGCCATGGCGGGATTAAAGGGCGTCCCATCCAGATGATTTATGAAGACGGTCAATGCAGTGGCCAGGCTGCCGCCAACGCGGCTCAAAAACTAGTGAGCGTTGACCAGGTTAAAATAATTTTAGGCGGTGCTTGTAGTGGTGAAACGCTGGCAGCCGAACCAATCACTAATCCAGCCCACGTGATTTTATTTTCTTCTTTTTCGTCTAATGCTGCTGTGACTGAGGCCGGCGATCACTATGTATTTCGCAACACTCCGCCTGATACTACAATGGCAGATGGCGAAGTCGAAGTGGCCGTCAAAGATGGATTTACTAAGCTTGCGCTCCTAACAGAAACCACCGATTATGCCCAGGGAATGCGCACGGAAATTCTACAAAAAATTCAAGAGTTAGGCGCAACAGTCGTTGCTGATGAAAGCTACGACTCTAGTGCGACAGATTTTCGCACCGAGCTGACTAAAATTAAAGCCGCCAATCCTGACGCTTTGCTTGTTGTCGCCCAGAGTGGAGTATCTGCTGGCTTGATTGTTAAACAGGCCAATCAGCTCGCTCTGGGAGCAAAAATATATGGCGATAATGCCTTTAGTAGTGGAGATATTTTTCATGTCGCTGGCAGCGCCTTAAATGGAATAAAATTTATTGATGAGCCGGGTTTGAATGGTGGCAATAGCCAAGCCGAAGGCTTACTCACGCGTTATGAAGCCCGCTACGGTACGCCAGCCAGCGAATGGGGAATCGGCACGCGCTATGATTCGGTATATATTTTGGCGAATGCGCTGCGTGCGTGTGATGTTGATACCGATTGTATCCAACATTATCTTCATACCATGCCTAATTATAACGGCGTGGCTGGAACGTATCACTTTGACCAAAAAGGAGACCCGGTCGGTATGAAAACATATACAGTAAAAATAGTGACCGAAGGAGCGACGGGCAAGATTGAAGATTTATAAGCATCCTCAGTGTCCGGGAATATCAAAAGCAATCGAGCAATCGGTTGCTTTTTTGTTGCTGGCCTCCTGAAGAGGCTTGTCATCTCTGTGGCAGCGTGGTATTGTTTGGGAGAAATATAGAATGAATCATAGCGATTTTAATGTATGTCAATCCCAGAGCATGTGGTTTTAATCCCTGATGGCAACCGCCGTTGGGCCCGGGCGCAGGGTAAGCCGAGTTTTTTTGGACATCGGATGGGTGTCGCTGCCTTTGAAACGATTTTTGATTATGCCCTGCAGCAGGGTATTCCATATGTTACTTTTTGGGGTTGTTCAATTAACAATATCCAAAAGCGTGACCCCAAGGAGATTAAATTTCTTCTGCAAACATTTAAAAAATATTTGAAGAAATTAGCACATTCCAAAAAAATTCAAAAAAATGACGTCAGGGTACGAGTACTTGGCGCCTGGCGGAACTATTTTCCGCCAGATGTCGCTGCCGCGGCCGAAGAAGCGATGGCAGCGACCAAGAGAAATTCTAAATATAATTTGACGTTACTTTTGGCCTATAATGGCGACGAAGAAATGCTCCGAGCGGTGCAGCAAATTATTAAAAGCGGAACAAAAAAAATAAATCCAGAGACAATTAAGCAAAATCTCTATACCAAAGAATTACCATTGGTTGATCTGTTAGTCAGAACCGGCGGCGATCCGCATCTGTCCACCGGATTTATGATGTGGGATACCCAAAATGCGGAATTGTATTTCACTGATAAGATGTGGCCGGAGTTTGATAAAAAGGAGTTTGATCGCGCCTTGGAATTTTTTGGCCAGGCGGGACGTCGTTTAGGTAAATAATTTTTATGTCTTTTTCCATCGGAATTGTTGGTCTACCGAATGTTGGCAAATCAACGCTTTTCAACGCTTTGACCAGAAGCAAACAGGCGCTGGCGGCCAATTATCCCTTTGCCACCATTGATCCGAATGTTGGCGTGGTGGAGGTGCCCGATGAGCGCCTGCAAAAATTAGCCGCAGTCTCTCAGTCCAAAAAAATTATTCCGACAACAATCGAATTCGTGGATATTGCCGGCTTGGTTAAAGGCGCTTCCGAAGGCGAGGGATTGGGGAATAAATTTCTTTCTCACATCCGCGAAGTAGATGCCATCGCCCAAGTAGTCAGAGCGTTTACCGACACGAACGTTATCCATGTCCATAATCGCGTTAATCCCCAAGACGATGCGGCAATTGTAAATACTGAATTAGCTTTGGCTGATTTGCAAACGGTTGAAAAAAAATTGGAAAACGCTCGACGAATGGCTAAGGGTGTCGGAATAAAAGAGTACGGGCCGCAACTCGCACTTTTTGAACGAGTGTATGCCCAATTGCAAAAGGGCGCGCCGGCTCGCGAGCTGGAATACTCTGAAGAGGAGTTGTTGATTTTGCGTGATTTATATTTATTAACAATGAAGCCGATGCTGTATGTCGTCAATGTTGACGAAGCGGTCGGAGATATTCCTCGAATTAGTGAAAAAGCGGAACAGATTGAGATCAGCGCGAAATTAGAAGCGGAATTGGCAGATCTGTCATCGGAAGAAGCACGGGAATATTTAAAAGAAGTAGGCACGAGCGAAACTGGTTTGGATAAACTGATTAAGACGGGCTACAAACTCTTAAATCTGGTGACTTTTTTGACTTCAGGCGAACCGGAAACACGCGCTTGGACGGTTAAAGCCGACACCAAGGCTCCCGAAGCTGCTGGCGTTATTCATACCGATTTTATCAAAGGTTTCATCAAGGCTGATGTTGTGAACTGGCAGGACTTTGTTGCCGCCGGCGGGTGGAGTAAAATAAAAGAAACCGGCAAATTGCGCCTGGAAGGTAAAGAGTACATTGTCCAGGATGGTGATGTCATTTACTTCCATATCAACGCCTAAATGACCTCGTCGTTGGCATATCTACGTCCAACTTCTATGTCAGTTGCTGACAATCACCACAATCCATCTTTCATCCATCATCAAAAAACATTAAGCAGCGCGCTTGTGCGCGAAGTTGTTTTTGGAATAGAAGATGGCATGGTTTCCACTATGGGCGCGGTGACGGGTATCGCCGCAGCGACGGTGCATCATTATACTGTCGTTTTAGCCGGACTGGTTATAATTTCAGTCGAATCAATTTCCATGGCCGTCGGTTCGTATCTTTCCAGTAAGTCGGAACGAGAAATAGAAGAACGAAAATTGCACGAAGAACGAAGTGAGATTAAAGACTTTCCGAGGGAAGAGGAAGAGGAACTGGCGGAAATGTATGTCCACGATGGTTGGCCGGCAGAACTGGCTGAGCCGATGGCCAAAGCGGCCGCCAGTAACCATTCACTTTTGTTACAGGAGATGGCCTACCGGGAATTGAAAATCATACCGGAAAAATTAGAGCATCCATTATCCAACGCTCTCGCGATGGGGGTGTCATATATAATTGGGAGTTTGTTGTCACTTCTACCCTATCTTTTTATCAATAATGTTTTGTTGGCTTTGCCGGTTGCCATCGTCGGCACCCTCGTCGGCCTCTTTATTATCGGTATTGTGGCGGCTCGATTTGCGCGCCGAAGCTGGTGGAAAGGAGGGTTAGAAATGCTTGTTTTAGCAAGCGCAGCTGGATTCATCGGTTACATTGTTGGGCAGGCCGCTGATAAAGCGATTGTCCATTAGTTGTTTGGTATAACAAATTTCCAAATTTCTCGAGCGACATGTTGGTCCGGACGATGGTAAAGAAGAAAAGGCTCTGAATGAAGAGACGGTGGTAGCAGGGCTTGTGGAACAAAGCCAAGTTGAACGAGTTTAGGTACCAGACGCTCAGAAATAGTAAGCCACCCGTTTGTTTTCTTGAAACGGGGAACGACAAAAATGATCACTCCCCCCGGACGGAGGATTTTTTTAAATTGCTGAAAAGAAGTGAAATAAAGAGCAAGCAGATCATTGCTGGAATTTTCCAGCTCAGCTGGAGAGGCATGGCCAGTTTGGGGCGGACCAAGAAATGGCTCAGTAACGATGGCGTCGATTGAATGGGCTGGAAGCCGATCGACAAGTGATTGCACATCACCAACCTCAAGTTTGGCCTGGCCAGAAATCGTTTTCCATTGTCCTTTTAGCCAATCAATATTTTTTTGCGAATCGGCAATTGCCTTGGGAGAAACATCAGAACCACTAACAGTTGAAAAACCGCGCATGAGGGCTTCCATTAAAATTGTTCCTGAGCCGCAAAAGGGATCAAGGATTGAGGCGCTTAAAGGCGCACCGGAAAAATTGAGCAGCATGAGCGCTAATTTGGGGGGCAACATTCCGCTCCGGGCGTCGCTCGCCGGTCGGCCATAGTCTCGTTTGCTAAAATCTTCAAATGGCTGTAGTGCCACCGTTCTCGCCAGCATGAAACTATTCCCCTTGGGCACAATAAGAAATTCCACGCCGCGATCGACAAGGCCATTATGAAAAACCGTTGCCGAGGACAAGATAGGAGTGCGATTCTGAATATACCGTACCGATCGCCCTTGATTTTTGCCGGCGCGTTTTATGGCTTTGCCAAGAGTTTCAAGGTCCTTAGTAGTGAGGTGTGCCTTTCCAGATTCTGATTGATAAAAACTTAAACCAAAAACAATTTTTCCCGGGAGAGGCGTCAAAAAAGACAGACATATATCAGGGAATGAAGCTAGTGTGACGTTATGAGCCAACTCCTTTGCAATTTTGACTGTCCCCCCGAGCTGTTTCACGAGCGGTCCGGGTTCTTGTGCAGACAAGATCGAAACAATATTTGGCTGCAGCCAATTAAATGTAGTTACTTTGGTTGCTGCTAAAATTTCAGCGAGCGATAGCAGTGGTTCTCGTCCTAGGACAAACCAATAAGGTTTGGAAGATAAAGGCATATTATGGCGTATTTTTGGAAGAGCTTGTTGATGAAGCGGGAGTGGATGCATTTGTTGATGAAGCGTAGGAAAAAATGTCACGAATCGGGAAGGCGAAAGTTGAAGAGGAATTTTTCAAAGCCACCAAATGAGCGGCATTTTGAAAGAAGGTTTCATTAATTTGATTGATCGAGGCCGAAGAACTAAGGACGATGATACTATGGGCGTCATCAAGTGTGCGGTAGACATAGGTGTAGGTGAAGTAGGCGCCAAGAATAACACTCGCGGTTAAAAAACCAAATAAAAGTATCGTGAACACCTCCCAGCGTTCATAAATAGTGCTTTTACGCCAAGAGCGATTTTCAATCTTTATTTTAAGATTAAGGAGTGACATAGAGATGAAAATCAAGGTTGAGCGTATAGGTTTGATTTTGGCCACTTAATGGGGGGCCAAAATTTTGGGTCGGTGACAGGTAGAGATGCGTTATCGTGATAAAAAAAGGTCCATGTTCTAAGTCGTCCAGATAACGCAAGGTGTTTTGATATTGCCCGGTAAGGGCAAGGGACATGGTAATTTGTTGACTATGGTTGGCATCGAGGTTTGAACTGACGACTTTTTGTGTGATGGAATCTTTTTGGGCCGTACCCTCAAGGAAAGTGATGAGGTTTAATTCTTGGCCAGCATGGAACAGATGCACGGAATAAGGAGCCACTGCTGTTTTGTCTTTTGAAATTTCCGCGAGCATCGAATGGACGGTCAAGTCGTTTTGGTAACGTTGTTCGAGCGACATACGAAGATCGTAGGTCTCTTGGTCGAGTTGTTGGATGCTGCGGACGGTTGGGACAATAACAAAGCCAATAATTGCTAAGCTGCCGGCGGCAAAAAGGGCGGTAATCAAAATTATTTTTTTACTGAAAGTAAGATGCATAGAATGCTCGGATAATCATGAAGCGGGTGGCTTCAGTGTGGGAAAACCTTTTAAAGTGGCATGCAACTCAAAATGAATATCAGTTACTTGAAAGAGCTGAGAAGTTGGTAAGGTTACGTTCGATATATTCTGATCTTTTTCCATCGTCATTTCATAGTTTAAAAGATCTTGTCGAGTATTTGCGATGCCATCAAGGAGAAGCGTGGAAGAGTCACGGTCAATTTGTAGTGAGGTCAGTTTTATTGAAGGAGGCAAGGTGGTAATAATCTCATTCACGAAAGGAGCAACAGGAGCAAAGTCACGCCCAGCCTGAACCACATTTTTTGTTGCCATATTAATTGCACTTACTTCAGAGTTGACGACAGGATAGCCGCGGTTGACCAGAAGGGAGCTTTTCGCCAAATCGCTGAGACTGCCCGTCAAAATCAGCCAACCAAGTAAAAAAGTAATGGCTAAAAGAGCGCTTGTGAAAACTACAAACTCAAGCAGCTCTTTGACAAACAAAAATTTGATTAGCCGCAGCAAACGCGTTTTTCGTTGGGGGGAAAGTAGATTGAGGCGAATTGGCATCATAGAGAGGCGGCTGATTGTAGCGGATTCTCAGCGGCTCGAAGCGCCAAACCAAGGGCACAGGGTAGAGTAAGCCCCTGAGCTTTTGTTTCGTCGCTTACCGGCAGAGAAGAAACATTTTTCCAGGCGTTTCCAGGGTGCGAGGAGATATGTAATTTGTGTGATAGGACGGAGTCAAGATTTTTGAAAAGAGCAAAGCCTCCGCAGATAGTGATGTGAGTGATTGGATTAGTATCGGCGAAGTGGTCTTTGTAAAAAGAGAGTATCCGCTTGATCTCCTCGACGAGTCGGTCAACTTGGGCATCGACAATATTTAAATATTTCGGATTTTTTTTATCGTACACGACGCCATTTTCAATTTTAATTTTTTCCGCCTCTTCATAGTGGATGCCAAGGCCCTCTGCCAAGGCCGTAGTTACGAGCTCACCTGAGAAGGCGATTGTGGCACTAAATTGAATGCTATTTTTATCATAGATTATAATGTTGGATCGGGTCGCACCGATGTTTAGAATTGCTCTCCCGATACCTGAGTAGTCTTTGAGTTCGGTAATCATCGTCCGTGCGATTGCGACACTTTCCAATTCAAGTGCTAATGGGTTGAGGCCAGCTGCTTCAAATAGGTAAGTGTACGTGTCAGCTAGACTTTTGGGCACCCCGCCAATCAGTACCTGGCACATTTTTGACGCTTTATTTTCGTCTGGAATGATTTGCCAATCAAGGTATGCCTCATTGAGGTCAAAAGGCAGATGTTTCGTGGCATAGAAACTGATGTCGTCAAAAGTCAATTCCGTTTCTGGTGTTGGAATTTCGATTAACTTCAGAAATGTTTTTGATTCCGGAAGCGAAGCGACAACCCACGGAGATTTCAGCGCTTTTTGGCCGCCCTCTTTAGATAATAAATGTAGAATTTTTTTTCTCACTATTTCCGGCTGTTGTATTTCTCCGTTGACAATACAACCTGGCATGAGGTGGGCGGTCCGGATTGTTTCAACGCTGAAATAGCGTGCTTTATTCAAGGGATGATGGCGTTTAAGCTGCACCAGTTTAATGGACAGGTCACCGATATCCAATCCAAAAGCGCCAGGAAAAGGGTTGGCAAGAAACATAGGTCAAAAACTTTGCGCGAGTGAGTACATCGGCATGATGACCGCGACCGCAATAAAAGCGACGGCTACGCCAAGCAGCAGAATAATAACCGGTTCGATGATGGTTGAAAAATTTTTCATCGTCTCATCAACTGTTTCGCTATAGTAAGTGGCAAGTTCTTTGAGCATTTGTTCGAGCTGGCCCGCCTGTTCGCCGACCATAATCATTTGTACAACCATCGGTGGAAACTGCACAGGGTATTTTTTGAGTGTTTCAGACAGCGATTCTCCTTTTTTCAAGGCTTCTGAAACGAGGAGTAAGTCTTCCCGATAGGTAATGTTGCTTTCAACGCTGGCCGTAATGCGAATAGCATCGATAATTGGAATTGCGCTGGCAAGAAGCGATGAAAGCGTCATGGTGAAACGAGCAAGATTAATTTTTTTTATGATTCCACCAAAAATAGGAACATACAAATTCAAAGCGTGGACACGCCGCCGTACTGCCGGTTGGTGTTCAATCCACACCAGTAATGAAATGAGAGCCACGAGTCCAACCGCAATAAAAATTCCGTAATTTTTGACACCGTTGACAATAAAGACGAGCAGACGGGTCGCAAAAGGCAACTGGACATGTGAATCATTGAACATTGAAATAATGTTTGGAAGTACAAAAACAACCATTTCGATGCCGATTCCGATCATGGCCGTCAAAATAACACCCGGATAAATGAGGGCGCCTTTAATGTGTGATGTAAGCGCCTGGCTTTTCTTCATCTGTGAGCTAACCTCACGCAAAGAATCTTCAATTTTTCCGGCCATTTCCCCGGCTGCGATCATACTGACATAGATCGGCGGAAAAATTTTAGGAAATTCTTTCAAAACCTCACTCAATTGCCGGCCCTTTTCCACCTGTTCTTTAACTTGCGAGATCAGTTTTTGCAATTTTTTATTTTCCACCTGGTTGGCTAAAATTTTGAGCGCATCGACGATCGAGAGGCCGGCCCGAACCATAATATATAAATTTTGCACGAAGAGCATTTTTTGCATGTTCGGGATGATGGTTAAATGGTCGTTGAGCCAATCCATCATTTTTTGTACTGTAGCGTTAGTTTTTTTTGCCATACTGAAAAAATGTGCCGTCGTAACTAATATTCTGTTCGTTAAATTGGTCGCCCTTATTCTTTTGTCACTCGGAGGACTTCGCTAATGCTGGTGATACCAAGTTTGGCTTTTATGAGGCCGTCCTCCAGCATTGTCAGCATGCCGTGTTCTCGTGCGTAAGAGGTGATCGCGTTGGCGTCGGCTCTCTGATTAATCATTTTGACTATTTCCGGAACAATTTCAAGCACTTCATATATGCCGAGCCGGCCTTTATAACCAGTTTCCCCACAACGGTGGCAGCCCGCACCCTGGAAAAAGCTGAAGGTATCAATTTCTTTTTCGCTTTTTCCTTTAATGTTTTCTTTAAAAAGCTGTGATAGTTTTTTCGTATCGAAAGCTAAGGCCAATTCTTTGGTGGCTGCCTCATCAAGTTTGTATTCTTTTTTGCAATACGTACAAATTTTCCGCAATAGACGCTGAGCAATGATGATGTTAGCAGTGTAGGCGACCAAAAAAGGCGGAACGCCCATGTCAACAAGCCGAGGTAAGGTGGTGGCGGCATCATTAGTATGTAATGTCGATAACACCAGATGCCCAGTCATAGCAGCGTTGATGGCAATTTCAGCCGTTTCCTGATCACGAATTTCACCGACCATAATAATATTTGGATCTTGACGCAAAAGCGCACGTAAGCCCGAGGCAAAGGTGAAACCAACTTTCGGGTTTACCTGACTTTGATTCACGCCTGGCATTCGGTACTCGATTGGATCTTCAATAGTAGAAATATTAACGCCGGGTTTGTTCAAAATTCCAAGTACCGAGTAGAGCGTGGTAGTTTTACCGGAGCCAGTCGGCCCCGTGACCAAAATCATGCCATGTGGTTTAGTGATCGCCTCATCCACAAGTGAACGTGTTTTTTCCAGAAAGCCCAGTTGGTCGAGGCTTAAAGGTTTTGAATCCTCATGTAAAATACGCATGACAATTTTTTCACCATCATAGACAGGCAGGATGGAAACACGGAAAGCAACTTTATCGTCTTGAATCTGAATTTTGAACCGGCCATCCTGTGGAATCATGTGTTCATCAAGTTTAACATTTGCAAGAATTTTAATACGCGCGATGACACCGTTCTGAAGGCTTTTCGGCAGTGTCATGACGGGTTTCAAAATGCCATCGATACGATAGCGAACGACAATTTCTTTTTCTGTAGGTTCAATGTGAATATCAGAAGCATTTTCATAGACACCATTTTCTAAGATGCTATTAATAATGGTGATGACCGAAATTGCCTCCGCCTGTTTTTTCAGATCGACGCCCGCTGCCTGCCCCTGACTTTCTTCAATAATCCGCAACTGTTCGCCCTCGAGTTCCGTGTGGTAAAAACGTAGGGCTTCGCGAAGATCACTTGGGGAGGTGATATACACTTTAGGTTCCAAACCAATTTTACGGCGCAAGAATTCAATAGTTTGAAGATCGCTGGGGTCGGTCATTGCCAATTTTACTTCATTTGGCCCTTTTTCAAAGGCGACAACCTCATGCGTACCAGCGACCGGCGCGGGTATCAAAGACAATGTGTCCTTTTTGAATTCACGGCCATGAAGCGAAATAAAAGGAACTTCGTAATAAATACCGAGCTTTTGGTAGAGGTCGTTTTCTTCGACCAGGCCGTCGTCAATGAGGATAGCCAAAAGTGTTTTGTTCATTTTTCTGGCTTTCGTCTCTGCCGAACGAAGCTGGGTGGCGGTTATGGCGAGGCCGTATTTTTTATCTTTGATAAGTTTTTTGAGAATTTCCGTGTTTAACATAACAGTTACCTTGTAGGTACCCTAGGAAGAATCAACAGTATATAGTATAGCATAGGCAGCTTCATTTCTGAAGTTCATTTCCCTCTCACCAGATTAAAAAGAAGCAGCCATTGACTTTTTTGTAAAATATGCTACTATAGGGGCACTCTTCGCTTGCTGCCTGCGCCATCGCTCCGGCGTCAAAATAATAGGCAGCTTTCATTCATATATTTTTGGTATGCAAAAATACGAATTGTTGTTGATTTTGCCTGGCACCTTAAATGATCAGGAAGTCGAGGCGCGGTCACAGGAAATTCTTGGCCAAATTAAAGAATTAGCCGAGAATGCGGAACTACAGAGTATGGGAAAAAATCGGCTTGCCTATCCCATCAAGCAAATTCGCTACGGCTATTATTACACGATAACATTTGAAGCCGCAGTTGATAAATTAAAGGAAATTCAGCAAAAGCTGAGCTTACTTCGTGATGTATTGCGCGCTGTCATTAGCCACTTCAGAACCGGCATCACTGCTCAGCAGAAAATAACTTACAGCACTGATGGTAGCGGTGTCACCACGATGAGTGAACGCGAGAACGCCACAACAGCACGCGTGTCAGATGTCCCGGCTGGAGAAACACAGCCAACAGCCGCAACGTCGCCCAAACCAACGGAAAAACTTGATATCGATAAAATCAATAAGAAATTAGATGATCTGATGAGTGGTGAGGTTATTTCAGGTGTTTAATCGCATTTCACGTATTTAATTTCACTTCTATGGATCTCAATCGCGCCACGATTATTGGACGGTTAACCCGTGATCCGGAACTGCGTAGTCTCGGGAGCGGCCGTTCGGTTGCCTCATTTTCCGTCGCGACTGGCCGTCAATGGACTGACCAAAACGGTCAAAAGCAGAAACAAACTGAGTTCCACAACGTTGTCATGTGGGGCAAGTTGGCTGAAACTGCTAGCCAGTTTTTGCACAAAGCCTCACGCCTCTATGTGGAGGGCCGATTGCAAACCCGCGATTGGACTGGGCAAGATGGTGTGAAGCGAACGCGCACTGAAATTATCGCTGATAATTTTATTATGTTGGACAGTCGCCCGGCTGAGGGTGGTTTTGCGCCGGCAAGCACCAGTCATACTTCCTCCCCCATCCCGCCAGCGGAAGTCGTCGAAGAAGAGATCAAGGTTGAAGATATTCCATTTTAATCATTTTTATGGCTCAAATAAGTACAACCAAAACCCCGCCAAAAGGCTGTTATTATTGTACCAACAACAAATTGATTGTTGATTATAAAGATGTGGGAACACTGCGCCGATTCGTTTCGTCGTATATGAAAATCGCTCCGCGCCGACGTTCTGGTCTTTGTGCCAAGCATCAGCGGCAAGTCGCCAACGCCATTAAACGTTCACGCCAAGCCTGTTTGATGCCCTGCGTTTCTCGATAATAATTGGATCAATAATAAAAAGAAAACGGCGCCGCTTGATGGGTGGTGCCGTTTTTGCCAGCAGAAGAGACGTCAATTTTATGTCAAACTGGTTGGATCTTAAAGACAATCCTCGATTGCGTTCAGTGTATGAGAGGCGCGGTCAAATACTACGTTGTATTCGTGAATTTTTTTGGCAACGTAATTTCGTCGAAACCGATGTGCCAACCGCTCTGCGTTATCCTGGACAGGAACCGTATTTAAATCCGGTACCCCTTACGTTCCATGACCCGCTCGGGAGGCCACAACCATTGTACTTACAAACGTCGCCTGAATTTAGTTTAAAAAAATTGTTAGCCGCGGGCTTCTCCCCAATTTTTTCTCTGACGCGCAGTTTTCGCGACTATGAAGAATTTGGGCGGACCCACAACACTGAATTCACGTTGCTTGAATGGTATCGAGCTCCTGGGGTGTATCAGGATTTTATGGAAGATATGGAAGCGCTTTTTAAATATGTAGGCGCCAAACTTGGCTGTACAACGCTTCGTTGCCAAGAGAATTCCGTATCGCTTCAACAATCCTGGCAACGCCGGAGCATGAAAGAATTATGGTCACAGTATATCGGAATTAACCTTGACAATTATTTGGAATTTGAACCACTTCGGGTCATCGCGAAAAAGCGCGGTTATACTGTGAATGAAAGTGATGAATATGAAGATATCTTTTTTAAAATTTTTTTGAATGAAATTGAACAACATCTCGGCTTTGACGCTCCAACATTTGTCTATGATTATCCGAAGAGAATGTCGAGTCTGTCTCGTGCCTGCGCCGATGATCCCCGCTACGCCGAGCGCGTAGAATGTTACATTGCCGGCCTAGAAATAGCGAATGGTTTTGGGGAGCTGGTTGATGCGAACGAACAAAAGCAGCGGCTTGAAGTGGACCAAGCACTCCGCCGGAAGTTGGGAAAAGCAACCTGGCCAATTGATCCAGAATTTATTGCCGCCTTGGGCGCTAAAACGCTCGACACCGCAGCTGGGGTTGCCATGGGCGTTGATCGTATGGTACTATTATTCACCGGCGCTCACGATTTGAATGAAGTTATTTTCCAATCTGTTGCCGATCAGTTTGAAAACAATCAGCAGTGAGTAACAGATTAATATTTTTCATTATTCTCCATTATTTAATTTTTTTACTCATATGGCTCAAACAAGTGATATCCGCAAGGGAGTAGTGATTAGGCAGCCGAACGGCTTATTTGTTGTTGTTGATTTTCAACACGTTAATCCTGGTAAGGGCGCTGCTTTCACGCGCACCCGTATGAAAGACCTCGGCAGCGGCAAAGTGATCGAAGTCACCTACAAATCCGGAGAAACTGTCGATATTGTCAGTGTCCAGTTTCAAACAATGCAATACCTTTACAAGAGTGGTGAAAACTATGCTTTCATGAACATGAGCAGCTATGAACAAATTGAAATGAATGGCGATCTGGTTGGTGATGATGCAAAATATCTAAAGGAAGGGTTAGAAGTAATCATTGGCATATATGAAGATCGCCCGGTTTCTATCCAACTGCCGAAAAAAGTCCAATATAAAGTGGTTGAAGCCCCGCCCGCAGTCAAGGGTGACAGCGCGTCCGGTAATGTCACCAAAGAAATTGTGCTGGATAATGGATTACACGTGCAAGCGCCAATATTTATTAAGGATGGCGAAGAGATTCTGGTTAATACCGAAACCGGGGAATATTCCGCTCGCGCCAGCAAAGATTAGCGCGATCGCGATAAATAATAGAAGTATAAAAAAATGGACGAAATGTATCGTCCATTTTTTATTGTAGAACTATTTTTTTTCTGGTGAAGAAGCATGATTTGGGGGCAGAGCGTCTTTAATCTGTTTAATAATAGTTTCTAGTTTCAAATCGGCTTTAATCAAAACAGTCAAAGGATGAAATTTTGCTAACTGTTCTGCGAGTTTATCGTCGCTGACGTTGGTCAGTATGATGACAGGCAACTTCGCCAGGCTCGGATCGGCTTGGAATCGCCGCAGTAGTTCGGTGCCGCTCATTGCCGGCAGAACCAGATCAAGGACAATCAAATCGGGTTTATCGTTCTGTGCAATCGTGAAGCCTTTTTCGCCATTATCCGCCTCAGCAAAACGAATGCCGTTTTTTTCTAACATCGAGCGCAAGAGCGAACGTAAATTTTTGTCATCGTCGATGACGAGAACCAATGGCGGTAGTTTTTCGTGAAAAGGCAAAGTAATGAAAAAAGTCGTGCCTTTGTTTTCTTCGGAGGTAAACGTAATTGAGCCGCCGAGCTGGCCAACGACCGACTTCACCGTGTAGAGTCCGAGACCGGTTCCGCTTGGTTCACGTTCTTTAATATTGTCAGCTCGGAATAGTTTCGAAAAAACTTTAGATTGATCTTTTTTGGGTATGCCATACCCAGTATCGGCGACAGAAATTTTGAGAAGGTCGGCTTCTTTTTTGACCGTAATGGTGATTGATCCTTTTTCCGGGGTGTATTTAACGGCGTTGGTGACAAGATTCTGAAAAATAATTCTAATTTTTTTTTGGTCAGTATTGCAAGGTGGTAAATTATTAGCATCAGTCTGCAGATGTATTTCTTTCTTTTGCAAAAATGGTTTAACTTCTTCAATCGCTTCAGTGAGCGTCTTGGATAAGTCAACCGGTTCAATTTTTGTTACCATCGTGCCAAGATCCAAGCGTGAAACATCCAGGATCTCATTAACCAACTCCACCATATGCCGCGTGCTGTTGTAGGCTTCCTCAAGGTAACTTTGCTGGTCTTTCGTAACCGGACCGGCATCACGCGACAGAAGGAGTTCAAGATACCAACTGATAGTAGAAAGCGGCGTGCGCAACTGGTGTGAAGCCAAATAGACAAATTCACTTTTAGCTTTGTCTATTTCTTTCTCTTTGGTGATGTCGCGAAAGACTTCGATTGCGCCGACCAGTTTGTTATTCACAATGATCGGTGTGGCAGCAATATAGACGGCAAAATCAAAATCGCCGGTATGGACAAAACGAAATTCCTTGGTCACTATTTTTTCACGTGTTTCAATGCAGCGATGCAAAGGGTGACGTTCCACCGGCACGTGGTTGCCCTGCTCGTCGGTTAAAAGTGAAATATCTCCGAGCCGTTTACCGATCATGCTCGGATCCCAAGAAAGCACTTCTTCAGCGACGCGGTTCATAAAAATAATTCGGCCTTCCTGGTCGGTCGCGACAACACCGTCACCAATGCTGTCCAGCATAGCGGCAGTTCGTAATTTTTCTGTTTCCGAATCAGCCGAGGCAAAGGAGGATTGTTTTTTTATTTGCTGAAGCAGGCCGGATTTACGGGTGTACAAATAAACGAGGGCGATAATCAGAACGAGCGAAAGAATCTGCAGCCACAGGGCGAAGTCCATACGCTGTTAATTGGTGATGGAAATGGTCTGACCAAGTTCAGCGTGCGGCGCCGCCACCACGATGCGGCTGTCCGAATTTTCATAGATAGTATAGCCCGTCCCGTTTGTATCGGTACTCGGCAACAGTGGATCAACTGGGAGAGCGCTGATGTAGGTCGGCGCCAGAGCATTCAGGTCAATCATATTGGCGCAACTGGCAGCATTGGTTTTACAGACTTCGGTTGCCGTTCCGCTCGGGATTGAACTAGGGAAGCTGCCGTTATCAATCTCGTACTGATACACGGCGCTTAAAATCGTTTTTATATCCACTTTCCGCTGGGCATTACGCGTGTTGCCAAGTTGCCGAGCTGGATTAATTGCCACGATAACAATGCCGGCCAGAATGGCAATGGCTGCCACCACCAAAAGAATTTCTAAAAGGGTAAAACCCCGCTCACGTTGTAGCATATGATAATAAAATTAAGAAGATACACTTCTACCAGTATAGCAAAAAAACGCTCGCCGCGCCAGTTGTTAAAAATGTGTTACTTCCTGCCAGCTGACGGTCGAGCTGGTTGTGGAGCTGGTGCTAAAATTTACGGTGAGGGCTAATCGTTTGGTGAAATTTTGGCTTGTAGCTGTGACTTGGATGGTACGGCTGCCGCCATTGGGCGTGATCGTGTAGGTGCAGGAACCCTGCGGGGTGGTGGTCGTAATCGTTTGTGTTGAACAATCTTCCGCGGTCAGGAGCGCCTGCTCAGCACAGCCATCGGCCAGATAGCGCGTTTCTAACGCACCGGTTAAATCAAGACTAGCACGACCAGATAGAGCACCGGTTAAAAAAAGATATAATGCCAGCGTTGCCCCGATTGCGCCGATGATGATGACTGATAATAGAAGTATAAAACCATTTTGCTGCGCCGCAATTGTCTTCATATTTTTGTTTGAATTGACTGGCCGTTCTCGGCCCCGCAGGCTTCCACAGTTAGACCGCCGCCGTTTTCTTCGCTCACCGCGTAATAGCTTTTGTCAGGGCTGCCGAATTTAGGATCATTTGGAATGCTGGGCAAATATCCTTGCAGGCTAGCACTCAAATCTAAGCAGGCATTGGCTGTTGTCGTGGCAGCAGTTCCCCCAGTTGGGACGGCAATGGTAGAGTAGCCAATGCCAACTGCCGATAAAGCAGGCGATACACCAGTGAGAGCAGAAGCAAAGAGAGACTTGTACTGGAAGAATTCATTGGCAGCAATGTTAGCTAGTTGAATATTATGCGGCGGTGCCAGTAACCCGGAGGGCTGAGTGTAGTAGCTGTTTGCCGTTCCGTCCGGCCCAACGAATGGCGGGTTGGCGGAACAGGTTTGGTCCGGACACGAACGCGCTTGAAATTTAAGTTCGCCAGCACCTCGTTCGTAGTTGGCCAGCACTTCACTAGCGGACAGAGCGCGATTATAAACTGCTATCTCATCAAGATCAGCATAAATTTGGCCGCTATCGTAATATCCTCCGTTGCTAAGTATGCCCCGTCCGATAGATACAGGATCGTTTGAATTTACAAAGCCTATCGATTGGACCGATTCCGTTGTGTCCAATTGGCCATTCTTATAAAAAGATAACTTATTATTTGTTCTGTCCCAAACAGCGGTCCAATAAGTATAAGTGCCGATTGGGCTAGTTCCATTTGATGTTATCAATATTACACGCGTTCCATCGCCAAATGCAAGTAAAATTTTACCGGTGTATCCTTGGCCGCCTACGACAAGTTCCCAGCCATTATCAGCGGCTATTTTCCAATCCGCCGAACTAATAATTGCCGGGTCATATCCGGTTCCTTGCCCCAATCGATCCATCCAAAAACTGATAGAAAAATCACCTGATCCGGGTTGGAGCGAAGGGCTGCTCGGAATTCGAATAAAGCTATCAACGGTTCCGCCAGCATTACCAAATTCGAGAGCAGTGTTAAATTGCCCATTTTTGCCGGCCAAAGGGCATGTCGCACCAGAACACGACCCGTTGTTATTTTTCCCCGAACTATCACCAAATGTTGTTGCACCGCTGGCCTCGTCCAGGTGCATGAGCAGCACATTGCCATTCATGTTCGCATTGCCCGTCGGATAGCTGCTCTCACTTTGGCCATTGTTCGGCAAGGGACCGAGTGGGAAGAGTGGTGTCCAAGAAAGATTCACCCAATTGTTTGTTCCTGGTCCTGCATCTTTAATACCGGAAGAGTAATCGCCAGAAGGATTAGAAGCGGGGTTGCTCAATTCAACGGCGCTATCTTTAGAACTTAGAGTCGTGTTTGAAAAAGTACCTTGACTAAAAGTGCTTGCCGAGTCGGTTAGACTGGAAGCAGCGCCGCTGGCTGCCGCCGCCACCCCACCGCACAATATAGAACAGCCGTTCGACGCCGTACCAAGCATTTGCGTAGAGGAATTTATTCCCGGCGGATAGACGCCGTCGTGATCAACAGTGTATTGATAAATCGCGCTGGCAATGGAAGCGATGTCCGCCTGCCGGCGCGAATTGCGCGCATTGGCCAGTTGGCGACCCGGATTGACAGCAATGATAACGATACTGGCCAGAATGCCGATTGCCGCTACTGCTAGCAAAACTTCGAGAAGCGTAAAACCTTTTTTCATACAATTTACAAATGATTACGGAGCGTTGCCGCATCCAAAAAAGTACGTTGGTAAGAAAATTCTTGCCGTCCGCCCGGATTAGCCGTCGTTAAAGTAATGCCGAACTCGATTGATTGATAGGAATTGCTGCTGCCTTCCTTTTCTCCAAAATAAACAGCGTTGACTTCAACTGGCGCGGCATTCAAAGGTTGGCTGACGCCATTTTGGATACTATCCAAATCAGTCCCATTCAAAGTTATGAGGCTGGTGGCTCCAGATAGCGATTGGATGGACAGGCTCGTTGGCGACAGCACCGTGACGTGGCTACCAGTGCGGATTTCATCGGCAATAATGGTCATCATTCGCGCTCCCTGGTCTTCCACTTCAGTGACCATTTGATTCTTAACGCGGGCGGATAAAAGAATATTAATAAAATAAACAGTACTGAGTAATACGGTAGCGGAAATAGCAATATAGAGCAAGGTCTCAATCAGGGTAAAACCGGATTTTTGAAATTTTATTGACATAGAGTAGAGGTAGGAACGGAGGCAAAAAGATCAAGCCAGTTTGTTAAGACAGTGGTGAGAGTAAATTGTTCTGCTTGGCCGTTGCTTTGCCACTGCACGTCCGCGCTAATCTGCTTTGTTGTGGAAGCAATACTAGTGATTGTGATGGTGCGTGAAAAAATTCCTTCTTGATCCGGCGCGGTTGTGAAAGTCCAGCCGGCAGCTGTCGTAGTGACGCCGTAAGTGCCATCTGTTAAGTTGGAAAAATTTTGATTTCGCAAACTGCGCGTCGCCTCCAGCCCTTGTTCGGCTAAAAAAGCCGCTCGGTTACGTCGCCCCGCTGCTCCCGCTGCGTTTGTTACTTCGGCGAAGGTGGTTACAAAACCGAGCGCTAAAATAGCAAAAAGTGTCGTGGCCAAAATTACTTCCACAAGTGAAAATCCGCGCTGATTTTTGTAACTTGGAAATTTCATATTAATAATTTTCTGGTGGCCTGTTAATTGTCATTCTGAGCGAAGCGAAGAATCTGAGTTGTTTGTGCAGATAAAGACGCTTAGATCTTTCGCTTCGCTCAAGATGACATCAATTAATCACTCACCAATCCTGAGCGGTCAATGCTGACCGTGTCGCTTTGGCCGGAGATACTAGTAAGCACGATAGCGGCACCGGCTGAAGGTTGGCCACTGCCTTCAGCAAAGTCAATTTCTATCGGTGTAGCCACGCTAACGGAAGGTGGAAAAGAGTAAATTTTATCAGAACTAACCAGGCGAGTGGCAAAATTAGTTCCCTGAAAAATCGTTATGCTGCTTTTGCTGGCATTAATTCCCCAGCCGCTATCTGAGCGGCCAGCAGCGGCCGCGGCCGCTGCTTCACGCGCGGCCTGAACCGTTAAAAATTGGCTGGTGGCTAAATCATTTTCTAAAATTAAATTGCGAAAAACGGGCACAGCCGCCACCGCCAAAAGGGAAAATAAACCCATCACGAGCAAGACTTCAAGCAGGGAAAAGCCGCTAGGGAGAAATGATTTTGACATACTGTGCGCTGACCCAGCCAGTGGTGGAAGCAAAATCGATGGCATACCAACCATTCTCTTGGGAAGTAAAATGATATTGTGTTCCCGAGGGCGCCTGGCCGATGACTGGCGCCGTCGTAGTGGCGGAAGCATGAACGCGGAGAGATGCACTTCCAGTCGTGGTAATAACGAGCGTTGGGCTGCTTACTTGAGAGCGTGGCGTAGAGGCGGCCACCGTAGACGGAGTGGAGATATGCTGCACGGCCTGAGCTGGCATGCCAACGCCCTCCGGGTTCGTCGATTCTTGTTGGCTAAGACCGCCGACGAGACTGTAGATAGGCAAAATAACGGCCAACGCCACTGCTACCACGCCCAGCCATACAATAACGAGCAGGATTGGTTCCAGTATCACGCTCAAATTTTTTGTTGTAATATCAGTCTTGGCGTCATAAATATCAGCGATTTTTAAAAAAGTTTTGGTCAGTTTGCCAGACTGTTCACCAGCAATGATCAAACCCTGCACAGGCATCGGAATAAGTCGTTTGGCGTGATGAAAAGTCGTAAAGGCCTCGGCAAAGGTTCCGCCATTATTTATCGTTTCACTAAGATGGCGATAAAATTTACGAAAAGCAATAAGCGATTCGGCGCTTCCGAGCGAATCGATGGCCTCCACCACCGGTAAACCGCCATCCAGAAGCGTTCCCATGATGTAGCCGAACCGTGCCAATTCTGTTTCGCGAATCAACTCTTTTACTCCTGGAATAAAAAATAGAATTGTTTGGCCAATAAATCGTGTCGGACCAAAAAAGAAAATGAAATAGCCGAGCACAGCTAACGTCAGAACAAAAAGTGGAATAGCGATGTTGCCGTAGGCGGAAAGAAAAGCCCCCAATTGCATGAGCACTTTGGTTACGAGCGGCAGTTTCAAATTGAGCGACGTGAAAACTGTGGCGAGACGCGGCAAAATGAACCAGGCAATACCGATGCCGGCCACAAGCGCCAAACCAAGCACAAAAAGCGGGTACATGGCCGCTGAACGAATTTTAGATTTGAATGTACGATTTTTTTCTTGCTGCACCACCACGACGTTTAAGCTTTTTTCTAAACGTCCGCTTGCCTCACCAATTTTCAAAAGTGAAGTGACAGAACGCGGAAAAAGCCCGGTCCGCTCTAACGCCAAACCAAGACTGAAACCTGAAGCAATATCTTCATCAATTTGATCAATAATTTTTTTTAGCCAGGCGGAGCGGATTTCTTGTTTGATTGATTGCAGTGCCGTCACAATATCCATTCCCGCCGACAACAGCATGCCTAAATTTTCAATAATATAACTACGCTCCTCACTGGTACCGAGGCTTTGTAGTCTGATCAGAAACCGTGAATTTTTTTTGGTCGCGGATGATTTTTTTTTGGACATGTCCGCAGAATTATTTTTCTGGCGGCTGTGCGACACGCAAGAGTTCAGCCACCGTGGTGACACCATTTTTGACTTTTTCTAACCCATCCTCAAACAAAGTGACAGCACCTTGAGTTTTTGCTAATTCCCAAATTTGTTGGGTGGATGGGGAATGCAGCATGAGTTCGCGCAGCTCTGGCGTGACAGTAATAAATTCGAAAATAGCTGTCCGGCCGCGGAAACCGGTGCCGCCGCAGCTTGGGCAGCCGTCGCCTTGATACAGCGTGATTGTTTTCCCGGAAAAATACTTTTTAGGAAAATGTGGTAGCTCCCGCTCTAGTTGCGCATGCGAAAGAGAAATGCTGTGTTTGCAATGATCACAAATTTTTCTAACCAACCGCTGGGCAATGACCAGTTCTAGTGTGGAAGCCAAAAGGAACGGTTCGGCCCCCATTTCTAAAAGGCGCGGAATAGCAGTGGCAGCGTCATTGGCATGAAAGGTAGAAAGCAAAAGATGGCCGGTAAGCGCCGCATTGACGGCAATTTCCGTTGTCTCCAGATCGCGAATTTCTCCCACGAGAATGACATCCGGATCTTGGCGGGCGATTGAGCGCAGCCCTTCGGCAAACGTCAAGTTGGTTTGTTGATTTACTTGAATTTGGTTGATGCCTTCTACTTTGTATTCCACCGGATCCTCGATGGTGGTGATATTTATTTCTGACCGGTTCAAAAGTTTAAGCAAAGCATACAAGGAGGTTGATTTTCCGCTGCCAGTCGGCCCGACCACCAAAATCATGCCAAAAGGTTTTTTGGCTGTCGTTTCGAGCAAAGCCTGATCTTTTTCTGAAAGTCCCAAATCGCTAAAGGTAAAGCCGTGAACATATTGCGACAAAAGCCGGATGGCTACTTTTTCTCCATTTAAAGTCGGCAAAATAGAAACGCGTAAATCAACCTCAGCTTCTTGGGTTTTATACCGGATAGCACCGTCCTGAGCAGAGAAATGTTCATCAATCGGCAGGTGCGTCTCCACTTTTATGCGGTTCAGAATGTTTGGATAATATTCTTTCGGCATCCGACCAGCTTCCTGCAATACGCCATCAACGCGAAAACGGATAATGATTTCTTTTTCTTGCGGCTCAATATGAATATCGGAAGCGCGGAAGGCCAAGGCATCCAAAATAATTTGGTCAATAATTTCCGGCGCTACGCGTTTTTGTTTAGCAATAATGTCTTTGAAACGCGTCTCCAGTTTTTTCAAATAGTAAACAAATGACTCCTCGACATCTTCAGGAAAAGCATAGGCGTAGTTTATTTTTTTCCCGGGAAAGGTAGTTTGCAAAATAGTGTTGAGGGCAGTTGTGTCTGTTTCCGCGGTGGCGACCGTTAGTGCCGTAGTGGTTTGTTTAAAAATGACCGCATGGTGTTCGCGCGCGACCTGTTCGGGCAGCAGGAGCACTTGTTCGCGGCTTGGCTCAACGGTTTTGAGGTCAGCAAAACTACGCTGCAGCGATTCGGCGATGGCCTGCCCCAAGAGGTTACGAGTGACAATGCCTTCACTGAGTAAAATTTCTGTCAGCGGTTTTTTAGTCGTGGCCGCCTGTTTTTCGGCTCGGCTGGCATCAGCCTCCGTGATGTAATTTTCTCGGAGAAGGATGGCTTTTATTTGGTCATCATTCATAGAATTGAGACCAGTTTATTTAGTAACTAAAGCGCCGACCACGTGGTCAACGATAATGTTAATCGGAGTGTCAGACTTTACCAAATAATCAATCGCTCCCAGATCCTTCACCTTCTTTGCGTCGTCCTCCTGACTCAAGTTGCTGGTGACAATGACAGGCGTCTTGTCGTGTCGTTCTTTCAAGGCAGCTAGAACGCCAAAGCCGTCGATTTTAGGCAGCATCAAATCCAGAAGCACCAAATCATATTTATCTTTCTTCAGTGCATCCAAAGCCTCCTGACCGTCAAAAACAGCTGTGGCTGCGAAGCCGGAATGCTGCAGTTTGAGCTCCAACGCATGGGCCAGGGGTTTTTCATCGTCCACCACGAGAATTCGTTTCAATTTTTTATCGGTTGGCATGGTATCAGTCAGAATAGAAGACTAAAGTAAGTATAGCACAAAACTCGTCTGTTGTTTACCAATAATAACCGTCCTTGATTTTTTTCATTTTTTGTGCTATAGTTACCATATACTTTTAATCATTTTTATATGCCTAATTTAGATTTAGTTCACGGTGGGCTTGATACTGCCAGTGAGCCACAAAAAGCCGCTGAAAAGCTTCTCAGTGGTGAATTAAAAAAACTATCTCCCCAAATGAGAGTTGAAGTAAAATCCCTTCTGGATGATGTTGGAAGAAGTGGGAGCATCTCCAGGGAGGCAGTCAATGGTCAGTTGAAGCTTTGGAAAGATGAAGGAATGACGAGAGAACAGGAAAAAGTGATAATCGAATTTTTGAAGGTTTTTGCACCCAGTCTTGTGCCAGATGAAAAGACGGGCACGTTGAATCCTCCGGACATGAAAGAAGCGGCCTAATTGTAGATTAAATTTCTCCGTAAAAAGGACCCTCAATAGTGGGTCCTTTTAGTTTGTTAAGTAATTTTACCGATTCGAGCGGGTAACGGGAGTCGAACCCGTGTCACGAGTTTGGAAAACTCGGATAATAGCCGTTATATGATACCCGCAATGAGTGAAAGAATATGAAAAAGTATAGCAAAACGTAGTATGTCGGTCAATACTAAAACAAAAAACACTCGATGTGAGTGTTCTCTGCTTAGTTGCGGGGGTGGGATTTGAACCCACGACCTGTTGGTTATGAGCCAACCGAGCTGCCGGGCTGCTCTACCCCGCTATGAATGCTAGAAAGCAATGACTGGCGGCATTATATCGCGCTTGCGCTCAAAAGTCAAATGTTATAAGCCTTTAAAGCTGATATGTGTTGTCATGACTAGTTATATATAGTGGAGAAAGTGACAAATTTGGTGAGAGTCTACCTTTACTATATTTGACATTAAACATCGGATACGTTACTGTGAAATGCGAAATATTAAAGTTAGATTAAATAATAGTTATGAAAAAAATATTAATTAGTCTCACCGCCTTACTTTTTTTAGCAGGAGCTGGGTGTAGTTCTGTCAGCAACCAGCCTGCCCCAACCGCTTTTCCCCAGCAAACGAACACCAAAGGTAGCGATCAGAGACCCAATGACAATGTTCAGCAAAACACTAGCACTGAACAGGCAAATCAAACCCAGCCGTCAGCCGGTGCGCTCAATTCTTATCTGGTAATGGAAAAGTATATTTATGTTTCCGGTCATCCTCAAGATGAGTCTTTTTCATTCTACACTACTGATGGTCAACTGATTAAAACTTTGTCAGCACCGAGCGATATGATCAAAGGCATTGTTGGCAACAGACTGGCGGCCGGCGACAGTATTTTTTACCTCGGTGGGACCACTTTGGATACCAGCATCAAAAAAATGAGCACGACTGACGGCAGTATCACCGCTCTAGATTTTACACGTTCTCAGAACACCAATGTTGGTAATGTACTTTCCGCGATTCCAACGTGGGCCGTTTCCAATGACGGCCAACATGTTGCTTGGGTCGATACCACAGGTAAAATTAGGGTAGCCGACAGTGACGGGTCGCATTTGCTCACTTTAATGACCAAAGAAACCAACCCCGATTTCATTTGGCTGCAATTTTCTCCTGATGCTAACAGTCTATATTACTGGGATGGAGAGAGCGAGAATCTCATGAAATGGAATTTGGTCAACAATACACAGACAATGGTCATGGCTAAAGTTTCCCTTAACCGCGATTTTACCCTATCACCATCTGGAAAGTATCTTGTTTATTACTCTGACAAAGGAGACGCCATCATCAAAAATTTGTTGACGGGTAGCCAAGTCACTATTCCTTTGGATAAAAATTATGATCTTTTTGAGGGCGTGTCATTCTCGCCTGACGAGCGGAAGATAGTTCTTGGCGAGACGGTGATGGGGATGGATGGGAGCGGGCAACCAAATGTGATGATGGTGGCAGACGTCGATAGTGGCAAGACTTCAGCGATAGGAAAAAATCTTTCGCCCCTGGACTTTATTTCCAACTCGCTCATTCTTGTTCAAGACGGCGTCACCGGCGCCAACGCTAGTATCCAAACCAACGGACAAAACCTGAAGAAAATCTCCAATGATCAGTATTATGTCGGGTCTGTCGCTGACGAATGATTTTTTCCGAATTTAGGATCGTTTAAGAAAATTAAAATATCCACGTCGATCGTGGATATTTTTTTGTGAGCGGTAGACCGGATTTGAACCGGCGACCTTCTCCTTGGCAAGGAGACGTTCTAGCCAACTGAACTACTACCGCGTTTCAAGTGAAAACAATTATACTACGTGGGCAGAATTTGTCAATAAAATACGGGCATATTCTGCTCATTAACAAAGACGCCTGGCTTATTCTCCTATAATTTATTCAATTCGGCGTGGTAGTAGGATTCGTACATTTGCCAAAACGATAGGAAAAGAGCGGCCACGATCGGCCCAATAACAAAACCGGAAATATTGAATAATAATAATCCGCCCAAAGTTGAAAAGAGTATGATAAGAGGATGCATTTGAATGCCTTTGCCGATCACAATCGGCCGTAAAAAGTTATCGATCATGGTAATTACCAGTGATCCAACCAGTAGAATGGTAACACCTTGCCAAAGGTGGCCGCTGAAAAGCATTATGATGCCGGCGGGCAGCCAAACAAAAAAGGTGCCAGTAGCTGGAATTACTGAAAAAACGAACATCAAAATACCCCAGACCGCCGGACTGGGTATGCCACAAGCGGCAAAAAGAATGCCCCCCATGAGGCCTTGAAGCCCGCCCAGAAAGAGAGTGCCGCGAATCGTGGCACTGGCTGTCGATGTAAAATTTGTGTAAAGGAGGGCTTCATTGTGAGCGCCAAGTGGGAGCAGATAAAAAATTTTTTTTAAAAATTGTTCGCCGTCACGAATAAAAAAGAACATGGTATAAAAGAGCAAAAACAGAAATGCCAAGAAAGCCAAGCTGTTTTGAATGAAGCTCGTGGCGGAGCCGATAAGCGAAGTAACCAGTTCGCCGCCGATTCGGCTGAAATTTTCATTAATAACCAAGCTATTGATATTAAGACGAGCCGTCAGCGCGTTATGCTCGAGAAAATCGGAGGTTTTAATTAATGCTTCGGTTAAATAGTGGCCGATGGTGCCAAAGGAGCTGTAAATTGAAAGGGCTTCATTGGCGAGAATGACCGTTAGAATAACGACTGGCAAAATGATAATAACAGCGATAAGAGAAAGTGTAATAATAGTACTTAAATTACGGTGGTTGACGAAATGATCAATGCGCTTAAAAACCGGATGAAACAAAGCGGCAATTACGGCTGCCCAAAAAATTGGATAAACAAACGGCGTAATCAGGTACAAAAAATAAATGGTCACCAAAAGAAGCATGATAAGGAAGACGTAATTTTTGATTCGAGAAAAATCCATACAAAAAAATAAAAGTATTGGTATTGTAGCAAAGCTAGGTGTTTGTCGCAACGTTGCGTTGTGGCAGTAGTTCTTTTAACGTCTGAATCGAAGTAACGCCAAAGAGCAGAATGAGCGCCGCGTAGACTATGGTTCCAAGCAGGATCGAGAGAAAAAGAGACAGCGGCTGCACGAGATACAGCATTAGGGCCATAATGAGACTGGCCAAAAGAATTTTAATGAGCGGAAGCATGTCCGGACGAACATGGCTGTAGCGGATAGTCAAGAGCGTTAGGAAGAAGCCGGCATAAAATTCGGAGAAAATCGTAACGCCGATTGCCCCGTACCAGCCGTAGTGGGCGATAAAATAAAGGTAAGCGATAACGCTGAAAATGGCATCCGAAACATACACCCACATTGTTTCTTTTTGTCGGTCAATGGCCAGCGCGATATGGCCAAAAATCATCCCAAAGCAGGTACCCAAAATTGAAATACTGAGCCAGCGCAGCACAACTCCGGCGTTGCTGAAATCCGGCCCGAAAATCCAGCGCATGATGGGCGTCGCCAACACAAAAATACCGGCCGAGGCAGGCAATAGAATCATGGCCAGCAAATTAAAACCAAGCTGGTAACGTTTTTTAAATTCACCGAGCATGTTGCGTGACCAGGAAAAAGTGACCTGGGGCATGACCAGCCCCATCAGGAGCGCTGCAATTTGTGTCACCACGTCCAAAACTCGGTAGGCGACCCCGTAGAAACCGACTAATCGCTGCGCGACAAAGAGCGGTAAAATGACGCGGTCGGCCTGCAGATAACAGGCATTGCTCATGGTGGAAACGGCTGTTGGCCACATTTTACGCCAAAAAATGCGTGACACCGCCCAATCGATGTGCAATTTTATTCCATGGATCGTCCGCCAGACATACAGCGTTGAAATAACTGAGGCCAGCGTAATGACCACCATAATCGGCAAAAATCCCCAGGCCTCATGCGCGGCCAGAGACACACCCGCCACGAGTATAACGCGGCTAAGCACGTCGCCAATGGTAACCAAAAGCATTTTAAGCCGTTCTCGGTAGTAACCGGTAAAAACTTGTATCAAGGCGCTGGCAAAGAATGAAATGCTTAAAACGGCGACGGCAATTTTAATTGTGGCATTATAAGGGAAGAAAAGAATAATAATCGGCGCGAGGCCATTAAAAAGAAGTGCGCTCAAAAAACGCCAGGTAAAGATAGTATTCAGGACTTTGTTTCTGTCCAATCCTGGCTCGGCAAGCATTTTAGAACTGGTCACGGTGAAACCAAAATCGCTCAGGATACCGATAAATTGCAAAAAACCGGTGGCAGTAACATACCAACCGATTTTTTCCGCGCCCAGGGTGCGGGTCATTACGGCCAAGGCCAGCATCCCAAGGAGCGTGCTGATTGCCTTGCCGATGATTTGAATAAGAGTGTTATGGGCGATTGCCCGGTTCAGCGACATAGGAGTGACCCATAGTATAACATAGAGCCGCCATTCCCGCGAAACGCAGGCTATGCTATACTAGACGCTCATATATGAAAAAGAATCATTCCTTTGCCATTTTTTTTCTTAGTTTAGCCGTTTTACTTCTTTTAGTGCCATTTGAGAAGGCGGCAGCCGACTCATTGTCGACACAATCAAATGCGGGGGCGTTGCCAGCGGAGAAAATCGAAACAAGTGATGATTCGGTGACTGTTCAGCCGGAGCCGATAATTAGAGTTGACATTGACAAAACTCTCACGCCACTACATTTTTTTAGCCCTTTCGGTTATTTTGTCTACCAAGACAACAAATTAATGGCCGTTCTCACAGCCAGCAGTACGGCCACGCTTTCCTATAAAAAAGGAATCTATTTTTTTAAAAGCAATTCTGAATCTTTCAGCGGTACCGGCGTCGTTCGTCTTATTCCGGATAATGCCAAACACTACTTTATACTTACAAATCTGAATCGTCGCGTAAGCGGGCGCGAGGGGAATTTTAATGAATATCAGGGCACATTTGAATACCGCTATTCTCCGCGAACGAATGCGGTGTATGCTATTAACGAATTGCCGCTCGAGGAGTATGTTGATGGAATCGCCGAGGTAAGCGATAATGACCCGACTGAATATATTGAGGCTCTGCTGACGGCCGCTCGCACCTATGCGTACGTCAATATCGCTTCAACGACTCCGCGCCATCTTTTTGATGTGTATGCCTCGACAGTTGATCAACTATACCTCGGCTACCGATCCGCTTTGGAGATGCCGCGTGTTGTTGCTGCCGCTGCCGACACAGCCGGTCAAATGGTTACGTTCCAAAATACGCCAGTTATTACTTTTTATTTTGGCCATTCAGATGGTCGCACCCGCGGTGATAAATATTTACGGCCCTGGCTGCAAAGCGTGCCAGCGCCGTATGATAAAGGTTTAAAACAATGGGGCCACGGCGTGGGAATGAGCTGCCACGACGCGCTTGAACACGCGCTGAAAGATGGCTGGATGTACGATCAAATCTTGCGTTACTACTACACCAGTACGCAAATTGAACGTATCTACTAGTATCGAAGCAGATTATGTCGAAGAAGGAGGATGAAACTTTCGATCACTTTCGGCCAAATCTAAAATAATTTTACGTAAGTTCTCCGGTTGGGGGACATTTTTAATATTGAATTCCTCCATTTTGCCGGCAGTTTGAAGTAACAATGTTCCGTAATGAAAAACTGAGGCAAAAACACCCTCCATTTCAGAGGTGATGTCTTGAATTCGGTAGAGATCAAGTTCGGAAATAATGCGTGAAAAAAGACCCTGCTGCTCAATGTAGAGAAGGCGATCATTCGTGAGGATAAGCAAATTGAGATAAAAAGTGACGAAGTAGGTATACGCAAAGACAACAATCAAAAGCAGGTAGACGCTGGCTGCGAGCAAAAGCAGAGCATAGGCTATTTCATTTTGTAAAAGCATTGGATAGGCGGCATGAATAAACCAACCAAGAGCGAAGGGCACCAACAATAAAATGAAAAAACCAATCAGCGGTGGCACCACAGTTATTGTATGGCGGCGGATTTGATACAAAATTCGTTCGTATGGTTTTTGATGGATAAAAGCGACAAGGCGCATAGTATTATTGCGTCGGTGGGAAATAATTGCTGTTGGTCGCCGTTCCTGACCAGGAACCGCCCCATAGAGTGACAGGCTGTTGCCAGTTGATTGGCAAAGCGAACCAAATTGTGGCGATTACGGTAATAACCGCCAAACCAAGCGTGATCATTGTTACCATCGAACTGGTGGCGTCAAGCATACCCGTTTTTATCAGATGGGCAACATCAATCAAACCGAAAGTGATAAACCACAATAGGAAGAACCCGTACAGAAATAGAAAATCAAAAAGAGGAAGGGAAATGCTCATAGAACTTTATGAATGCAGATAGTGTAGCAAATTTTTTTCTCTCCGACAATGAATTGAAACGAACTGCAACCGGATTTAAATTTTTGCTACAAACGATTTATGCGATGTGAGAAAGCGCAGACCGCATATAAAGAGAAGCGTTGCGGTCACGAGTGATCCCAGGCAATATTGGCAAAGGGCGTGGATGGTAAAGATCTGAAGATAGAGAAAATACAGCGAAGCCAGAAAGCCGGGGATAGTTAGCCAAGAAATGAAACGCAAGAAGACTTTGGCGCGATACCCGAGATACAGCAGTGCCGAAAAAATAATGAACAAATAAAAAATACTTCCAAAAAGCGCCAAGGGAACATTTTCGAAAGAAGCATAGGCGCTTTGTAAAACAACATGGCAGCCGACAATGAGACCACATGAAGGGAGAGCGCCGCGATAATGCTCAAAGGTCAGGAAGGTTGCGTCACTGAAGCCGACCAGGCTGAGCGCGAGAAATAAGTAGACGATTCCATCAATGGGATGCCAGAGCTTGTTGAAGATCCGTTTTAAGATCGTCATATGTTTGCAGGTTAGTAAGTTTTTTACCGTTCAGATAAAAACTGGGCGTCGCATCCACACCAGCCCGATCGCCACTGGCGATGTCGGCTTGGATTTTTGCCTCGGTTGCTGGATCGGCCAGAGCTGCCGAGAATTTTTGCATGTCCAATCCAAGCTGCCTGGCATATCCATTGATAAAGTTTTGTGCCTGCGTACTTTCTGACCACTGACTTTGATTGCTATAGAGGGCGTCATACATTGGCCAGAATTTTCCTTGCTGGCCGGCGGCTTCGGCGGCCAGCGCAGCCAAGTCGGCGTTGGGGTGGATCGTCGTTAAGGGATACTCGCGGAAAACAAATAAAAGTTTATCATTATATTGTTGTGTTAGTTGGTGCACGACGGTATAGAATTGCCCGCACGCTGGACATTGAAAATCGCCGTATTCGACCAGAGTTGTTTGGGCATTCGGATTTCCCTCTTGCCAATCATTTGCCGTAATTGGATCCTGAAGAGATCCAGCTTTGTCGGCCGTTGTCGGCTGGCTAGCCAAAAGCGCCAAGCCCCAGATTAGAAGGCCAAGGCCAATCAGAGCCACGAGCCACCAAAAAATATGTATCGCTAATTTTTTATGCTGAGCCCTCTTAGTATCCAGCAATATTTTTTTCATCTGTTCTTCCCGTTCTTGTTTTTTATTTATTTCCATAATTTATGATTCTGAATCAGAAGGTTCGGCGACCTCTTCTTCGGGGGGCAGGGTCCCTTTCTCGACAACGTCAATAACTTGCGCGCGAATTTTGTTAAGCAATTTTTGATTCTCTTTTAGGTAACGCTTCGCCGCTTCACGTCCGACGCCAAGTTTTTCTTCGCCATAGAGATACGAATTACCTTTCTTTTCAACCACATGATAGGCCGTGGCCGTATCAAGCACGTCACCCGAAACAGAGATTCCTTCATTGTACATAATGTCGAATTCACAGGTGCGAAAGGGAGCCGCCACTTTATTTTTGACTATTTTTACTTTGACACGATTGCCAATAATTTTATCTCCCTGTTTGATTTGCGCCGCCCGCCGAATCTCGATGCGCACGGATGAGTAAAATTTCAAAGCCACACCGCCGGTGGTTGTTTCCGGATTACCGAATACGATGCCAATTTTCATGCGGGTCTGGTTAATGAAAATAACAACCGTTTTTGACTTACTCACAATGCCGGTGAGTTTTCGAAGGGCCTGGCTCATGAGGCGGGCTTGTAAACCCATGTGGGAATCACCCATTTCTCCTTCGATTTCCGCTTTCGGAACCAGAGCCGCCACGGAATCAATGACAACGACGTCAACAGCATTGGAGCGCACAAGCGTTTCCACGATTTCCAAGGCTTGTTCACCGGTATCAGGCTGCGAAATAAGCAACTCATCAACTTTGACACCAATTTTTTTGGCATAATCAGGATCAAGAGCGTGTTCAGCATCAACAAAAGCGGCAATGCCACCCTGTTTTTGCACCTCAGCGACGATGTGCTGGGCCAACGTTGTTTTACCGCTTGCTTCCGGTCCGTAAATTTCGATAATACGTCCGCGCGGTACGCCGAAGACTCCAAGGGCGATGTCAACCGATAAACAGCCGGTCGGGACGGCATCCACTCGCATTGCTTTGGCCTCGCCAAAACGCATGATGGCGCCATCACCAAAACGAGACTTGATCTGGTCAATCGCGCTTTCGGCTGCTTTCATTTTTTGAGCCACCTCCTCGTTCATTTGTTTAGGCATACAGTATACTATGTGATTAAAGGCGAATATTTATTTGAGACTAACTTGCGTGAGTGAATTGCGAACCACGATGTGGCGCGTAACCGTTGTAGTTTTACCGTGTTTTTTAGTAGCAACAATGGCAATGGTATTTAAGCCTTGCGATAAATCGATCGTGGCTTCGAACTGTCCTTGATCGTTTACCATTACCGGTTGGCCATTAACCGTTAATTGTGCTTCTTTCTCAGTTTGTCCCTCTACGATGGTAGTTGGTTGATTAATGATTGAACCATCGCTTGGTGTGTAGACGGAAAGCTGCGGCGGAACGAGAATGCCGTGGACCTGCCAGGCCAAATAGCCAGCAAAAGCGAGGGCAGCACCAGCCATGAGAAAGGTTCGGATAAAAACAGTAATCGATACAAAGGGAGACCACTTAATGCTACGTGGAGGAAGAATTTGTTTTGTGCCCTCCAAGCCGTCTTCGCGTGAAAATTGGTCAACACAATCCAATGTTGACAGACCAAGACTGGTTGCATATTCACGAATGTAGGCCAGTCGATATCCGCGGGCTTTGGGTAATTCCAGAAAATGACCAGATTCAATTGCCGTAATGTATTTAGCGGCAAGATGTGTGTGGATCGATGCCGACGAAATATCCAGCCCAAGCGCTTCACGTTGTCGCCGCAAACGCTCGCCAAGTCGAATCGCCGGGTCAATTTTTTTATAACAGAAAACGGTCATATAATTAAAGGTCTAGGGCTCCTCCTCATCCGCTTCTTCTGTGTCATTATTTTCATCGTCAGAGACATCTTCTATCTCCGCTTCTTCTTGAGCTTCTAAATTTTCAGAATTCTCGGTGGCCGGGGAATCAAACACGCTGCCACCCGCATCCATAGTTTGTTCTTCAGGGGACATTTCTTCCTCTGATTGCGGAGCCAAGTGCTCAGTAAAAACTTCACGTGGTTTGGCCCCGTCCGCCGGTCCTACTATACCAGCTTCCTCAAGCTCGTCAAGCAGTCGCGCTGCCCGGGCATAGCCAACCTTCAGGCGTCGCTGCAGCAGTGATGCCGAAGCTTTGCCTGATTCAACCACGAGACGTTTGGCTTCATCAAAAAGTGGATCTTGATCATCGCTCGGTCCGCCAAACATATTGACAGTGCCATTCGCGTTGCTGTTCTTTGAAACGATTGAATCGTCATAGTTGGGCGGCTCATCACCTTTCAGATAATCAACAATTTCTTTCATTTCTTCTTCCGAAACGTAGGCACCCTGCAGTCGCTTTGGTTTGGAAAGTTCTGCTGTCAGATACAACATGTCGCCGCGCCCAAGCAGTTTTTCCGCTCCCGGGGTATCGAGAATCGTACGGGAATCAATAATAGACGCAACGGAAAAAGCAATGCGTGCCGGAATGTTTGCCTTCATGAGGCCGGTAATAACTTCCACACTTGGACGCTGCGTCGCTACGATGAGATGAATGCCGACGGCGCGCGCCATTTGAGCTAAACGAATAATACCAGCCTCCACCTCCGAAGCAGCCATGGCCATAAGATCGGCCAATTCATCAATGATGAAAACGATATATGGCATTTTTTCTTCGGCCGTACGATTGTAAGAGCCGATATCTCGCTTGCCAGCTGCAGCCAACGTGTCAAAACGGCGCTCCATTTCTCCGATCGTCCATTTCAAAGCGCTCACCGTTTTAGCTGCATCGGTAATAACAGGCGTCAAAAGGTGGGGGATGCCATTGTATAACGTCAGCTCAACTCGTTTCGGATCCACCATGATCAAACGAAGTGTCTCGGGCGTATTTTGAAAAAGCAAACTCAAAATGATGGTATTGATACAAACCGTTTTTCCTGAACCAGTCGTTCCAGCCACCAGTAAATGCGGCATTTTTGGCAAATCACCAAGGTATACTTTGCCGGCGACGTCTTTTCCGACAGCAATTTGCATGGTGTGTTCTCGGTGTTTGAATTCTTCGCTTTCCAATAATTCACGCAGCGTTACCATCGCGACTTTTTCGTTTGGAACCTCGATACCGACTAAAGAACGACCGGGGATTGGCGCTTCAATACGCAAAGGATGAGCGGCTAAAGCAAGTGCCAAATCATTGGCAAGCGAAGTGATGCGGGTGAGCTTGACGCCCTTTGGCGGTTTAAGCGAATATTGCGTAACAGTTGGCCCGACGCGCACTTCACCCATTTCGACATCAATGCCAAAATTATGAAGGGTATCCTTGATTGTTTGAGCATTACTTTTTATATCTCCTGATGTTGGTTTGCTTTTCGAGATTTGCAGCAAGTTGACTGATGGTAATTTTTTAAAAGTTGCCGCCGGTTTCGACAAAACAATTTTTTCTTTTTCCTCTTTTACTTCCGCATCACTCGATTCATTTTCCTCGTCAACTTCCTCTGCCGCGCGCCGCTTGAGACGCGTTCCTTTGCTTGTGGCAAGTGAATGATGGTGGAAGGAACGAGTATCTTCTTCGTCAGCCTGCTTAATTTTTTCCGTTTCCTCTTCGTCGTCATCGATATCAATCTGGTTTTCCTCATAGTCGCCTTTAATTTTTAATGAGGAGCTCGTTGGTCTCTTAAAAGAGGCAAAAAATCGAATAATTTGTCGCCCGAACCAACCAAGCAAAAGAAAGGCTTGCTTGTGCAGCTCAACGATTGATGCCAAGGAAGTATTAAAAATGAGGATAACGGATATTAAAAGAAGCCCGGTGAGGATAAGCATCGCTCCCCAGTAGCCGACATAATGCAAAAGCGGCCAGCCCAGAGCCAAACCAAAAAGACCGCCGCCATATCCTTGCATGGCCAAAGAATAGAGCTGGCCGGAAGCGTTTTGAATATGAACAATGCCGTTAAAACTTAAAAAAAATAAAAGGCTACCCCATAAATGCATGGGGCGATATTGATAATTTAGCTCCCGAACGATTAAGACGACAACGACAAGCAAAACAAGCGGGAAGACATAGCGGACACTGCCAAAAGCAAGCGCTAAAAATGAATCAATGAATTGTCCGGCAACGCCGGCGTTATGAAAGAAACTAAGCAGTGACAGGATGCTGACGACAAGCAGAAGAACTGCGATCAGACCGCGGCCAATTTCATGATCAAGTGGTGACGGCCGCGAAGAAGGTAATTCACGTTGTCGAGGTCGGGACATACGGTAGAAAAGCGAAATGAAGAATGAAATAATAGGCGTAGTATAGCATAATAATCGCGAACGGACAAAGAGGGACGCTATTTAAATATCTGTCCGGGGGCGGAGCTGTTTGTAGATTTTCTCAGCTAGTAATTTGCTACAAAAAAACGCCTTTGTTATCCAGGCGATTTTTGTTTTTCTCCAAGCAACTGCGAACAGCGTTGCAAGTCTTAGCTCACAGGCCGAACCTAGAAAAACGATATCTTCGGCAAAAATGCCAAGGATAAAAGAGAGAGGTGTTTTTTAGTTTCGATCCGGCTCCGACATCAGCACTGTCGCAGTTGCCTAGAGAAAAAAGTGATTCTGCGCATTATAAAATTTACTAAATAGAGCGTCAAGTGTGGATAAAATCACACGTGTGTATTTCACACATAACGCCTCACTGTCATTCTAACCCTGCCCTTGGCGGGGGGAAGAATCTAAGTAAAAATACCGAGATCCTTCGACTACGCCTCAGGATGACAATTGATTATGCGACAAGTACATGCGTGTGGATAAAATTATTGCATAAGAAGTAAACAGGAATTTTTTATTTTAATAAAGCAAAAAAACAACTATTCTTGACAAGAACTTATCCACCTGTTCCAACTTGACAATACTTATATAATAAAGTAGAATTGAGCTACTTATCAAAGCTTCGTGCGTCTTCACTAAAATTTGGCTAAAATAAGCCAAATTATGGTCAGGATGCGGCTTGGCGCTTTACAAAAGCGTGCAAGGGAACCACAAAGTCATGTCCCATTTGCTGTCCACCTTGCTGTTTTGGCTAAAGAATGAATAACTCGGGAAGAAAGAATTCTGCCCGAGCATTTTTTGTTTTTCATAAGTAATTAAGATAGAAGTCAGAAATAAGAAAACATCATCAAACTGAAGCTGTCCTCTTATTTCTAATTTCTATTTTCAAAACGGTGTATGCCCATTTTTAAACACCAGAAAGTTAAAACGCAGGAACGAAAATTTTTGCACCGCGTCAACTCAGTTCCCACGCCGGACTTAATTGAGGTGCAAAAAAATTCTTATGATTGGTTTTTGAAATTTGGTATTAAAGAATTATTTGATGAAATTTCTCCTATTACGGATTTCAGCGGTCGTGATCTTGAATTATATTTGGAAAATTACTATCTTGATGAGCCGCGTTTTGACGAAGTCACTTGCCGCGAGCGCAATATTACGTTTGAAGCGCCGTTGCGCGTGACCGCTCGCCTTGTCAACAAACGCACAACAAGCAGTAAATCCCAGGAAATTTATCTAGGCGACGTGCCGGCGATGACGTCGCGCGGAACATTCGTTATCAACGGCATTGAGCGGGTGGTCGTTTCGCAGTTGATTCGAAGCGCGGGCGCTTTTTTTACCGCAGAGAACGTACGCGGACGTCGTTATTATGGCGCCAAAATTATTCCCAATCGCGGTGCCTGGATTGAAATTGAAACCGATCAGAATAATGTCATTTGGATAAAAGTTGATCGCAAGCGCAAAGTGGCTGCCACTTCACTTTTACGCGCTTTTGGATATGAGTCTGACGAAAAATTAGCGGAACTTTTTAAAGATGTCAATACGCATCCGCACATTGATTTTGTCGATGCCACCATCAAAAAAGATTTGGCCAAAAATATGGATGAGGGATTGATTGAAGTCTATAAGCGCATCCGTCCCGGCGATTTGGCCACCGCTGATAATGCTAAGAGCTTGATCTATGCGATGTTTTTCAACTTCGAGCGGTACGATCTCGGTCGTGTCGGTGTCTATAAATTCAATACTAAATTTGATCTTGGCTACTTACCGGAAGATTTTGATAAAAAAGAAAATCGAATTTTGTCCGCCGAAAAATTATTGCTTGTTCTAAAAGAAATTGTCCGTCTCAATATTACCCAGGAAGAGCCTGATGATGTCGATCATCTTGGCAATCGTCGTGTCCGTGCTGTCGGCGAATTGACCCAGAATCGTTTCCGTGTCGGGCTCGCTCGTATGGAACGTATCATCAAAGATCGGATGTCAACCTATGAGGTCGACCAATTAACACCGAACAAGCTGATTAACGCTCGTCCGGTTACGAGCGCCATTCGCGAGTTCTTCATGAGTTCGCAATTGTCGCAGTTTATGGACCAGACCAACCCTTTGGCCGAATTGGAGCACAAGCGTCGTTTGTCCGCTCTGGGACCTGGCGGTTTATCACGCGATCGCGCCGGCTTTGAGGTGCGTGACGTCCACACCACGCACTATGGACGTATCTGTCCGATCGCCACCCCGGAAGGCCCGAACATCGGTTTGGTCAATCATCTTTCCAGCTTTGCTCGCATTAATGAATTTGGATTTATAGAAACGCCATATCAGAAAGTGCGACGCGAAGTCGCCAATCAGGCAAAATTGACTGAAGGCGAAATTCTGCGTGGTGACGTAGCCGGTGTGAAAAATGGTACTAAAATTACCAAAGAAATTGCCGCCAAACTCAGCAAAGAGAAAATTGAAAAAATTCCGGTTCGTCCGCGCCTGACCAACGAGGTGGTATATCTTAATTCTTTCAAGGAAGAAAAAGTGACTACGGCTGCCGCCAGTGTTAAAACTGACAGCGATGGCTACTTTGTCGATGACACGGTGCCGGCACGCGTCTACGGCAAGCCAGGCGTGGCAAGCACGGAGAGCCTCGAATATGTTGATGTCGCTTCGAACCAGATCGTTTCCATCGCCACCTCCTGTATTCCTTTCCTTGAACACGATGACGCCACCCGCGCACTCATGGGCACGAACATGCAACGTCAAGCAGTGCCCTGCATCCGTCCCGAAGCGCCACTCGTTGGCACGGGCACGGAACGCGATGCGGCGCTGTATTCAGGTTATGTGGTCTTAGCCGAAGAGGATGGCGAAATTACCGAAGTCGATGGCGCCCACATCGTGCTCACCGCGAAGAAAGGCAAGACGTACACGCATGTTTTAAATAAATTTAAACGCTCAAACCACTCCACCTGCATTGATCAACATCCCGTCGTAACGCTTGGCCAAAAAGTAAAACGCGGCGAAGCGTTGACAGATGGTCCAAGCATTCGCGAGGGGGAATTAGCTCTTGGTCAAAATGTTCTCGTGGCCTACATGGTGTGGGACGGCTTCAACTATGAAGACGCGGTTATTATTTCTGAACGTTTAGTGCAAGGCGGCAGTTACAGCTCTATCCATATCGAAGATTATACGATTGACGTGGTTGAAACGAAATTGGGGGCAGAGGTGGTAACCAGCGACATTCCCAATGTTTCGGAAGAGAAATTGAAAAATCTCGACAGTGAAGGCATTATCCGTATCGGTGCCGAAGTAAAGTCCGGCGATATTCTGGTCGGTAAAATTACTCCCAAAGGCGAAACGGAATTGTCTGCCGAAGAGCGGCTCTTGCGTGCGATTTTTGGAGACAAAGCTCGTGACGTTCGGGACTCGTCGCTTTACCTTGAACATGGTGAACACGGCAAGGTGATTGATATCAAAGTTTTCTCCGCCGAGAATGGCGACAAACTCGAACCAGGAGTGATTAAACAAATTCAAGTCACGGTTGCGGATCTGAGAAAACTGCAGGTAGGAGACAAAATGGCTGGTCGTCATGGCAATAAGGGTGTGGTTTCCAAAGTGGTGCCTGTGGAAGAAATGCCATTCCTTGAAGACGGTACGCCGGTCGACATTATTTTGTCCCCGCTCGGTGTCATTTCGCGTATGAATCTTGGACAATTGCTTGAAACGCATTTGGGATTGGCTGCCAACGCCCTTGGCTTCAAGATTGCAACGCCAATTTTAAATGGCATCACTGAAGAAGAAATCAAAAGCGAATTGAGCAAAGCTGGCATGCCAACGAATGGCCAGGTGCAGCTGTATGATGGCCGCACGGGTGAACCATTCGACCACAAAGCGACGATCGGTTACAACTACATGTTGAAACTCAACCACATGGTCGAGGACAAGATCCATCAGCGTTCGATTGGCCCCTACAGTTTGATTACTCAGCAGCCGCTTGGTGGCAAGGCGCAATTTGGTGGTCAGCGTTTCGGAGAAATGGAAGTTTGGGCGCTTGAGGCCTATGGCGCGGCTCATACGCTCCAGGAAATGATTACGATCAAATCTGATGATGTTCAGGGCCGTTCCAAAGCTTACGAAGCGATTATCAAAGGCGAAACAGTAACAAAGGTCAACATCCCTGAATCGTTCAACGTTTTGGTGCGCGAATTGAAAGGCCTCGGTTTGGATGTCGAACTGCTCCGCAAATCCGAATCCGGTGAATATCGCCCTGCCGCCGAGGTCGAGGCAGAGGAAGCCAAGAGTGCGCCGGTTGATGAGATCGTAAACGAAGTAAAGCCGCCTGAGGCAAAAAGTTAAGTAAATAGTTTTTCTTTCATATCTATACATAATTTGAATCTTTAACTGTATGCCTCGCGACCAACTCCATTCAATGAATTTTGACGCCATTCGCCTTAAGCTCGCTTCGCCCGAAGTAATTCGCGCCTGGAGCTATGGTGAAGTATCAAAACCAGAAACAATTAACTACCGCACGCAGAAACCGGAAAAGGGCGGTTTGTTCGCTGAAGAAATTTTTGGACCGGTAAAAGATTGGGAATGTTATTGTGGAAAATATAAAAAAATACGTTATAAGGGAATTATTTGTGATAAGTGTGGCGTCGAAGTGACGCACTCGCTGGTTCGCCGTGAACGCATGGGCCACATTGAACTAGTTGCGCCGGCTGCTCATATCTGGTTTTTGCGCTCCGTCCCTTCCAAGATCGGTTTAGTGCTTGACTTGTCGGCCCAAGCTCTTGAGAAAGTTGTCTACTTCGCTTCATTCATTATTACTCACGTCGATGAAGCCGGCAAAAAAGAAACCTCAGACCTCCTCCGCCGCGAATATAAAACAAAGAAAAAACAAATTGAGAATGAGCTGGAGCAGCAGATAAAGGCGGCTCAAGAGGCGGCCAAAGGGGGCAAAGCCAGTTCCTTAGAAAAATTCAAACAAGAAGCCGAACGCAAGCAGAAAGCTTTGGATGCCGATTTCCAGACTGCAGAAAAAGAACTGAAAGAACTGCAAACTTTGAAAATTGTTTCTGAAAATAAATATCAGGAATTGTCACTCCGTTACGGGCATCTCTTTGAAGCCTCTATCGGGGCTGAAGCGGTATATAACTTGCTCAGCCGTATTAACGTGGAAGAAACAATCAAAAAATTAAGCGAGGAACAACAGCAGGCCAAAGGTTCAAAATTGGAACGCATTATTCGTCGTAAGAAATTGCTCAAGAGTTTGGCGATGAATAAAATTCATCCTGACTGGATGATTTTGAAAAATATTCCTGTTATTCCGCCGGACCTGCGTCCGATGGTGGCCCTTGATGGCGGACGTTTCGCCACTTCCGACTTGAACGATTTGTATCGTCGTGTTATCAATCGCAACAACCGTTTGCGTCGTTTGCTTGAACTTGATGCGCCAGAAGTTATTTGTCGTAATGAAAAGCGCATGTTGCAGGAAGCTGTTGACGCTTTGATTGACAACAATGCCCGGCACGCCAAAACCGTGACCGCTTCCACTGGCCAAAAACGGCAGCTTCGATCGTTGGCCGATATTTTGAAAGGTAAACAGGGTCGCTTCCGTCAGAACCTGCTCGGTAAACGCGTCGACTATTCCGGTCGTTCGGTCATCGTTGTCGGCCCACAGCTGAACATTGATGAGTGCGGTTTGCCAAAGCGCATGGCACTAGAGTTGTTCAAGCCATTCATCATGGGAGAAATCATCAAACGCGAGTTGGCGCACAACGTCCGTTCCGCCAGCCGATTTATCGAAAGTGAAGCGGATGAGGTGTGGGATATTTTAGAAGAGCTCACCAAAACCACGCGCGTTTTGTTGAACCGCGCACCAACCTTACACCGGCTTGGCATTCAGGCTTTCCACCCTCGTCTCGTTGAAGGTAAGGCGATTCAGCTGCATCCACTCGTTTGTACCGCTTTTAACGCTGACTTCGATGGTGACCAAATGGCGGTTCATCTGCCGCTGACTGCTGAAGCGCGCTGGGAAGCGGAAAATTTGATGGCCGCAGAAAAAAATCTGCTCAAGCCGGCCACCGGTCAGCCAGTGATCACGCCAAAACAGGATATTGCTCTCGGCTGTTTTTATCTGACACATTATAAAGTGAATGACACTGCGGAAGTGAAGAAATTTTTTGGCTCTGAAAAAGAGGCAAAATTGGCGTATAAGAGTCGCCAAGTGACTTTGCATGAACGTATTAAAGTACGTTTTGAAGATCGCAGTAAATTCACGGAAGATAGCCCCAC
>JAJYIJ010000025.1 GCA_021790135.1 bacterium
CCAAAGAAATGGTTGGACAACGAGTCACCACCAGTTTTGACAAAGGTGTCGATCGATTCACCTGGCTCATGATTCTTTTTATGGCCATCATGGTGCCAATTATTTTTGTCGTGAACGGACTTAGCAAACATAACTGGTGGGAAGCATTTTTGTTCGGCGTTTCCGTTGCCGTTGGCCTCACTCCAGAAATGCTGCCGGCGCTCGTCACCGTAAATCTATCCAAGGGGGCGATCACGATGGCCAAGAAAAAAGTAATTGTCAAGCGTCTAAGCTCTATCCAAAATTTCGGCGCAATGAACGTTCTCTGCACCGATAAAACCGGTACGTTAACCCAAAATAAAGTTGTTTTAATTAAAAGCATCAATAGCGATAATGAAGACGACGAATTCGTTCTGCACTGTGCCTATCTGAACAGCATGTATCAAACCGGATTCAAAAATCTGCTTGATGGGGCAGTCGTTAGACACGGAAAAAATAAAAATTTACTGCATCTCTTAAATAATTATCACAAGGTAGATGAATTACCATTCGATTTTGAACGTCGGCGGCTTTCAGTGGTGGTCAAAGACAGACAGGGTCATCATCTTTTGATGTGCAAGGGCGCTGTTGATGAAGTGCTTGGTATCTGTGATAGTTGCAAAGTCGGCGAGAAAACGAGCGCCCTCAATGCCACTGAAATCGAAAAAATTCGTCATCTAAATCAAGAACTGAGCCAAGAAGGCTTCCGTGTCATCGCCGTCGCCTATCGTGTTGTCACCGATCCGAAAGAGCATTATAGCAAAGACGATGAACAAGGTTTGGTCTTTCTCGGTTTCATGACTTTTTTTGATCCTCCCAAAGACACCGCCGCTACCGCTATCCAAAAATTGATTAATTACGGTGTGAATGTCAAAGTATTAACCGGCGATAATGAGTTGGTAACTAAAAAAGTCTGTAAAGATGTAACTCTCACAGTCGAAGGGACACTGCTGGGAAGTCATATTGAAACCATGAGTGATGACGACTTAAAACAAGCAGTAGCCACCACGACCATCTTTGCCAAATTATCACCTGAACACAAGCGCCGTGTTGTTCGAGCCTTGCAAAAAAATAACAACGTCGTCGGTTTTCTTGGCGACGGCATAAACGATGCGCCGGCCCTACGGGCTGCCGACGTTGGTATCTCCGTCGACACGGCGGTGGACATCGCTCGTGAATCCGCTGACATTATTTTGCTCGAAATGAGTTTGCTCGTTCTCGAAGAGGGTGTAGTGGAAGGAAGAAAAATTTTTGGTAACATTATTAAATATATTAAAATGGGTGCCAGCTCCAATTTTGGCAACATGTTCAGCGTTCTCGGGGCCAGCATTATTTTGCCTTTTTTGCCAATGTTACCGCTCCAACTTTTAATGAATAACTTACTCTACGATATTTCACAAACTGCCATTCCCACCGACAATGTTGACGAAGAATACATTGAGAAACCGCGCAAATGGCAAATCAGCGATATCGGACGCTATATGCTCTGCATCGGTCCGATCAGTTCAATTTTCGACTATCTCACCTTTGGCCTGCTCTGGTTTGTATTCCGGGCCTATCAGCTCCCTGCCCTCTTTCAAACTGGCTGGTTCGTCGAATCACTCTTGACCCAGACGCTTATTGTCCACGTTATCCGCAGCCGAAAAATTCCTTTCCTCAAAACCCATTCCAGCTGGCCATTATTGTTCACGACACTTTCCGTTATGCTTGTCGGCATTTATCTTGTCTTTTCACCGTTCGCGTCCGCTCTCGGTTTCGTTGGACTCCCCACTCTTTATTGGCCGATTTTACTTCTTATTTTAATCTCCTACGTTGCCCTGACGCAGTTGATAAAAACCTGGTACATCCGCAAATTCGGTTACAGTTAAAATATGCGGCGCCTTCTTCGTTTTTTGCTGATTACCACCTTCATACTCTTTGTCGTCCGCCTTGGCAGCAACAGTTTTGACCCTGACTTGGGCTGGCACCTACAATTTGGTCAAAGCTTTTGGCAAAATCACATTTTCCCCTTTACCGACCTTGCCACCTGGTCTCATTATGGCCAAATATGGATTAACCACGAATGGGGAGGCGACCTACTGCTCTGGCCGATCTATCACCACTTCGGCTATTTTGCTCTTCTGGTAGCCACGTCGCTCCCAATCATTGTCGGATTTTTATTTGTTCATTGGTCATTCCGAAAAAAAATAACCACCTCGGCTCTCCTCGCCTCGTTTTTTTCTCTCTGGTCAGTTGAATACATCATAATCCCGCGCCTGGCAATGGTCACGCCACTTTTCCTGGCAGTGTTACTAGCATCTTTAGAACGAGCACGCTCAGCTTGGGTGTGTCTCACCATTCCCCTTACCATGTACGCCTGGTCCCTCCTTCACGGCAGCTGGGCGCTCGGATTTATTGTGATCGGCATCTATCTTACCGGGCGTTTCGCTGCCAATCTCAATAGAGACGACCGACTCCCCTTTTGGAAAAAGGAAGCAGCCGAATGGCGGCCACTGATCTACATGTTCATCGGCGGCGGACTCGCTGCTCTGGTTATTCTAATCAACCCCTACGGCAGCGCTTTATACCGAGAGATATGGCAATATTTCAATCAAAATTCTTTTAAGAATTTTATCGACGAATGGCGGCCGAGTTACACTTTCCCAATTTACTGGCAAAGTCTCGTTCTTGTTGGCATTAGTTTACCCGCCTTTGCTCTTACTGCCATACGACGACAGCTTACAATCACGCACACCTTTCTTTATCTTGCTTTTCTAATCGCCGGCCTCCAAGCAAAAAGAAACATGATGCTTCTGGCCATTATTTCAGCGCCGCTTCTTAGCACCGCCGGCACGACGGTGTGGGGAAAAATAAGGAAAAAAATACCGGATATTGCGCAAAGCATGTTTGTTCGCAAAACAATTTTCTTTTTTGGCACCAGTGCCGCCATACTGGCAATACTTTTTAATCTATTAGAAATTCAAACTGGGGACATTTGGAAAAATACGGCGTTGCTTAATCATTTCAACATGCCAGTTGGCGCTATTCAATTTTTGGCCCGAGAACCATCCGGACCAATTTTTAACTATTTTTCCTGGGGAGGATACTTAGACTGGAACCTGCCTCAAGACAAAATTTTCATTGACGGCCGCGGCACGGTGACATGGCGCTGGAACCAAAACCAAACCCTGCTTGAAAAATATTGGCAACTCGTCTATGATCCCAAAGGACTGACAGAATTAAACAAAGGCCCGACTCGTTATATCCTTTTGCCGGCAACCTTGACCGATGTGAGCGTACCCGAAAATGACTATCTTAACCGCTGGCTGTTCCCGCCGGGAAAATGGCCATATTATTACCAATTTACCGAAACGAAACTCGAAAAAGAACTCGACAACTCACCGCGGTGGAAAAAAATTTATAGTGATGGAATGGCGAATATCTGGGAAAAAATTATATGAAAATAGGCATTGACGCGCGTCTTTTTGGGCCTGAACAAGGCGGCCTTGGACGTTATATTGAACAACTAATTCTGCACTTGGAAAAAATTGAAGGACCGCATGAATTCATTATTTTTTTACGAAAAAAAAATTGGGACTCTTACCATCCGATCAATCCCCACTTTAAAAAAGTACTCGCTGATATTCCCTGGTATGGCTGGCGCGAACAATTTTTTCTGACAAAAATGATCAACAAGGAGCACTGCGATCTCGTGCATTTTCCTCACTGGAATGTACCGCTTTGCTACCGCCGTCCCTTCATCGTGACAATTCATGATTTATTGCTTCTTCACTATCCGAGTCAAAAAGCCAGTACACTCAGCCCCCTCTACTATCGGCTCAAACAAGGCCTGTTTCGTTTAGTTTTGAATCACGCCGCCCGAAAAGCAAAACACATAATCACGGTAAGCGAATTTAGCAAACAGGATATCGCTGCCACTTTGCGAATTCCGACGGAAAAAATTTCGGTTACCTATCTGGCTCCCTACGAAACAGCAGACCAGTCAAACGAAACGGCCTTGAATGAAAAAAAACCAAAAACCAACAATCTCAAATCTCTCGGCATCAACCGCCCCTATATTCTGTATGTTGGCGTTGCCTTCCCGCATAAAAATCTAGATTCGCTGTTAAAGGCCTGGAAACTATTTTGCCAGAATCATGGCCATGCCTACCAACTCGTATTAGCCGGACCGAATAATTATTTTTACCAAAAATTGCAATCCGATTCGATGGCGACAAATGTCATTTTTACCGGTTTTGTTTCCGATAACACATTAGCGGAGCTCTATGCGAATGCCGCTTTATATGTTTTTCCCAGTTTGTATGAAGGCTTCGGATTGCCGCCGCTTGAAGCACTGCGACATTGCGTACCAGTTGTGGCATCATCCGCTAGCTGCTTGCCGGAAATTCTTGGCGATGGTGCTGATTATTTTGATCCGCTTGATATACAAATGATGGCTACGACGCTCTGGCGCGGCCTTAAAGACCTTGCTCTGCGCGAAAAAATCTTAGCGACCGGCCCGAAAACTCTTTCCCGCTACAGTTGGGCTGCAACCGCGGAAAAAACAATGCAACTATATCTAAATACGGTGGACAAAAACAGAATCTAGCGCTGCCAAGAAAATAGTTTTTGGTGTATACTATAAGGTAGTTTTCTGTCTATTGATTAACAGATTTCGCATGTCTGCCGAAAAAAGAAAAAAGCAAATTCGCCGCTGCGGTTTGTGCCAAAAAGTTGGTCACAATAAATCTACTTGTCCTCTTGCTCTGGCCAAACAGTCTCGCGCTCCATCATCCTCCGTGGGCAATAAACCGCTCAAATTTTTTATCCACCACGTTAATGGCAGCCCTGAACCATCACCCCATATTGTTGATCTTAAAAAAAATGACATTGATATTTGGGAAAGAATACAATCGGTCGCCCCTGATACAACGCCAAAGCTTTACCAAAATTATCACGAGCATTTCCCCACAAGGTCTCTAACAGAGCAGCCTCCACACCCGGTTCCATCATTGCCAAAGGCCCTTCCATCATTTAACCATACTCCTCGCCAGTCAAAAAATCATAACCACTTTACAGTACACAGTGCTCATTTTCATAATTGGTTTAAGCGTCTGCGCAATTGGTTCATTTACTGTACAGACAAACTCAGTTCCGGATGGCAAAATTTTCTCAAAATAATACGCCAAAAAATGGTGAGCCGTGTTACCGGTGCGCTAATCATCCTTTTGTTAATCCTTGGCACCCTGCCTGGCCCTGCCTTAAGTTATTATCAAACTATTCAAACGGTGAAACAAGATGCCACTGCCGACGGGCTGGCTGGTTTCATGGCCCTGCAAAATTCGACTGTCAGTTTGGAAACTGCTAATCTATCTGATGCCGTAACTCAAACGCAAAACGCTTTAAAAAATTTTAATGCCGCTCTAACGCTCGTAAGCAAACACTCCGTTCTTACCTCACTGGCCTCCATCGTCCCCGTCTTTGGCGGAGCGATTCAAAGTCGGCAAAATATTTTGCTTGCTGGTCAAGAAATTACGATCGCCGATGGTTATATGCTCCAAGGGCTTAGTGCCGCTGCTAATCCTGCCACCGCCAGCTCAACACTTATTGATCGAATCCAATCGATCCTTAAAGGGAGTACAACTGCCTTGCCTAATTATCAAGCCGCCCTTGATCATCTTTCTTCCGTTAACATTTCCACCTTACCGCTTACATACCAAGGCCCTTTTCAAGATTTCAAATCGACTCTTGGCACGATGATTGATAATTTACAAAAAATGAATGAATTAGGCACGGCTGCCCAGGAAATTTTTGGCGGCAACGGCTTCCGACGCTATCTTATTATTTTCCAAAATCCGTACGAACTCCGACCGACTGGTGGCTTCATGGGCAGCTTCGCGCTCCTTGATGTCGATAACGGCAAAATAGTGAGCTTCGGTCTGCCACCGGGAGGCAGTTATGACGTACAAGGCCAGCTTGATCAATATGTCACCCCGCCAACGCCTCTATCCCTAGTCAACAACCGTTGGGAATTCCAAGACGCTAATTGGTTCCCTGATTTTCCGACCAGTGCTAAAAATATTTTATGGTTCTACCGCCACAGTCGCCAGATTACTGCCGATGGTGTCATTGCCGTTAACGCCACTGTTCTTCAACAATTGTTAAGTCTTACCGGCCCAATCACCGATGAAAACCAGCACGTCACGCTGTCCGCTGCCACCGCCGTTTCAACCATTCAACAAATTGTAGAAAATGGTCCTGACAAAGCAAGTCATAAACCGAAACAAATTCTTACTGATCTCGCCCCACAATTTTTGGATTACTTCCAGCATCTCTCCATCAGCGAAATTGTTCCCCTCCTACAAAACGCCCAAATGGCCTTAAATCAAAAAGAGATCCAAGCCTATTTCACCGATCCCGCCGCCGAACAAACGATGCAATCTTTTGGCTGGTCTGGGGCACTTTCTGCCACCACGCCCTCTCAAGATTATCTCATGGTCGTTGATACCAATATCGGTGGACAAAAAAGTGACGCCAAAATAAAAGAAAACATCAGCCAGCAGGCGCTCATTAATGATGATGGATCCATCATCGATAATGTCGTTATCACGCGTACCCATACTGGGGAAGCTGATGATCCGATGTACGGCGCCACCAGCACCGATTATATCCGTGTGTACGTTCCCGAGGGTAGCACCCTCTTAAAAGCTTCCGGTTTTACCTGGCCAGATGAAAATAGTTTTCAGGCTCCCGAACCTTGGGATAAACCTGATGCACTTTTAAGTAGCACCGTCCACGAAGTGGCGATCGACAACGCCTCAGGAACGAACGTCACCAATGAATTTGGCAAAACGGCTTTTGGCAATTGGATTAGCACGCCGCCAAACAGCACCAGCAAAGTCTCTTTTACCTACCGATTGCCCTTCAAACTTGAACCACAAAATAATACGTCAAACACTCTTATCGATTGGGGCAAAAATCTGATTGGAGCCAATTCCTTGCCTCTTGAACCATATCAACTGCTTGTTCAAAAACAATCCGGTACTCGAAGCCAATTTTCTAGTCAAGTCATTTTTCCCGCCGGCTGGTCACCACTCTGGAGCAGCGGACCAGGGTCAATCACTGCTCAAAATGGCCTCGATATTCCGAGCCATCCATTGCTTGCAGACTCGGTTTGGAGTGTCTTAATGCAGAAACAATATTAATTTAGTTTTTTAAGTCAGCATCATTGTATGAGCGACGAAAAGCCCGCTTTCGATTCAGACGAGGTCGAAGACAAAATCAACAGAAAAAAAATTACTCGACACCGGTTGCGCAGCAATGGATTTTCCGCAGCAACGGTTCGGGACAATCGGACGCAAATCAACGATTGCCTTGCCACGATCTACCAAGATCCTGGCGGACGTGTACCTGATATGAAAAAAATTGCCATCAAAAAAACCAGTCCATTCGGAAAAATACTTTTATTTTTATGTATTGTTGCTGGCATTATGGCAGCCCTCGTTTGGGCCACTTTTTTCCTGCCAAAATCAGGCCAGGATACCAGCCAACTTGATCTCGCTTTAAACGGGCCAAGCACTATCACGCTTGGAGCGCCAGGAACCTTTTCTATAACCTACAGCAACAACTATCCGGTCGCCTTAAAAAATGTTTCACTCAACGTTTACTACCCAACCGGATTCTCATTTGAAACGAGTTCCATCGCCGCCACGAATAGTGGCCACACAGAATGGGATCTTGGCGACTTGGCGCCCGGCGCCTCCGGATCGGTAGTTATCAGCGGAGAAACCTTTGGTAACAATGGTGAACAAAAAACGTGGCACGCCTTCCTCAATTATACGCCCAGCAATTTCAATTCTGAATTACAAAAAAGTGTCTCCTTGACAACAAAAGTCGGCGAATCTCCCTTAACTCTTACGGTCAGCGGCCCGGACCAAATTGCCGTCGGCAGCCCGGCCAATTTTACCATTACGGTCAACAATAACGGCAGTTGGACAAGCCCCGTTGCTCTGTTACCGGTCTTGCCACCTAATTTTGCTCTTGCTTCCAGCTCGCCGGAACTTGATAGCAACAACCAATGGTCTATCCCCTATTCCTCCGACTCTTCGGCCACGTCAACAACCTTCACCTTCAGTGGCCAATTCACTGGCATTGCTGATCAAGCCACACCGATCCAAGCAATGCTGCTCATGCCAGGAGTAGATGGCCAGACAACGGAAATTGCCAATGCTTCCGTCACACCCGCTCTTACGAAAAGTAATGTTGCTTTCGATCTGGCGATTAACGGCTCACTCGCTGATTTTTCCAGCTCGCCTGGCAGCTCACTGGCCATCACGCTTCACATTAAAAATACCGGCACCTCTAGCATCTCCAACGTTGTTCCTGAATTAATATTACAAGCGCCCTCGCTGAATCGACAAAGTATTTTGGATTGGTCAAATATACAAGATAAAAATAATGGCAATATTATCGGCCAACAATTGAGTGATACTCTCCGTCAGGGCACCATCACCTGGGATAAAACTCTCATCCCAGCTCTTGTTTCTTTGCAACCTGGGGATGAAGTGGAAATCGATGTCGAGCTACCCATTAAAGACAACACAGCCATCGACTTAAGTAGTATCTCCGCTTCAACAATTAGCGCAACCGCAAACCTCAACTATCAGGATTCCAAAGGAACCAACCAAACTCTGAACGCTAACCCGATTACAATTACCATAAATTCTGATCTACAATTCAGCCAACATGATGCTTCAAATGGGACCGAACATTCAGTTGGCTGGACGCTTGAAAATAACTTTCATGATCTTAAAAATATTTCAATCACTGCCACCGCTTTTGGCGATGTTGATTTCAGTAACCAGAACAGTTCGGTGGGCACAATCACGTACGATACTACCAAGAATCAGATTATCTGGAATATTCCTGAGCTTCCGGCCGGCGCTAGTACAAATAAAGCCGGTTTCCAACTAACGCTCAAAAAAAATAATCCCAGCCAGTCGACCCTTCTTTCCGCGCCCCTGGTTACGGCTGAAGATACCGCCACTGGAAAAACCATTACTGAGACGAGTACGGCAATTTCGCTTTAGCTCAAGCATCAGATTGCGGACAGAAAAATTTCAATCATTTTTTCTGCCTGTCTCTTATTTAAATCTTCTACCCAATGAATACGCGGATCTTTTTTAAACCAGGTCATTTGTCGTTTCGCGTAACGCCTCGTCTCTGATACTATTTTTTCTGCCATTTCCGAAAGAGTCATCTCGCCGTGTAAATAAGACCCTACTTCCGCGTAACCGATACTGCTCATACTCGACAAATTCCGAGCATATCCTTTTGCCTCAAGCCTTTTAACTTCTGCCACGAAGCCAGAATTGATTTGTTCCTTAATCCGTTCCTCGATTCGTCGCCGCAAAACATCCGGTTCCAAACGAATTCCGATCTGCAATGTCTGAAATCGTGGGAGCCCTTTCTTTGCTTCATCAAAAAATGAATGTCCAGATAGCAGGCTCACTTCCAAGGCTCGAATTACCCGTCTTGAATTTTTACGATCAATTTTTGAATACGAAAGTGGATCTACGTGTTTGAGCCAACTGAGCAATGTTGCTAACGGCCATTTCGCCAGTGAGTCCCGCAAATACTGGTCAGGTCCAATTGAGGGAATCGCTAAATTATCGAGCAACGCGAGAACATCCAAGCCGGCACCGCCGACGACAAAAGGCACCTTGCCCCGGCGAACAATATCGTCCATAAAAGCATAGGCCTCACGCTGATACTGTGCCAAATTAAGCGGTTGATCCGGCCGCAGATAATCCATGCAATAATGAGGAATGCCGGCAACCATATAAACCTTTCGACCATCGACTTCTTTCCAAATGCCTGACGGCTTGGCCGTGCCGATATCCATAAATTTGTATACCTGACGTGAATCGGCTGAGACAATTTCTCCGTTAAATTTTTTGGCCAATTCCAAACTAAGCGCGGTTTTCCCACTGGCAGTTGGACCAACAATAAAAATGGCTTTTGGTAATTCTGACATAGAATACCATTTATACTAACCGAGCTGTCCTAAGCAGTCAACAACAAAAAAGAGCGCTTTTAAACGCTCTTTTCTTATTAGGCCGCTTTGCGCTTACCATCGCCATTTCTTTTCGTCCAATCAGCCGTTTCATTAAGTTCTAAGTCTTCATCCTCTGGACTTGCCCCCAATGCTTCAGGGGGAATGTCAAATCTCTCGGGTGGTCTACTTTCTTTTGGTTCCTCCCTCCCCGCTCC
>JAJYIJ010000026.1 GCA_021790135.1 bacterium
CAAGCTGTCCGTCAAAGCTTAATTCCACGTTAATCTAGTGTTTAAACAAAAATAATGTAATAATCGTGTGCCTTAACTTTACACCTTTCGGCCTGGAGTTGTCTATGCGGAAACTTGCCCCAGCAATAGGGCCCTAGTGTACCAGCCTGAAATGCAAGAGCCAAATAAATGTCAATCATATTTAGCTGATCCCCTCCTGTAATTTCAGGACTGGCACAACAGAGTCCAAATAACAAAATGAAACGAAATGCCGCTTGATGTGTATACTAATTTAGAGGAAAAAAATAAAACTAAAAACGAAAAAACAGCACTACAATACGTAAGTGCTGTTTAAGCCAGTTATTTTTTTTAAATTTTTTGCAAGCGGACTAAAAATAGCTCCCTCCCCGTGGCTTTTCATAATTTCCTCCTTTAAAAAATCATGCAAAATCTATTATACCACAAACCGAACATTGTGCTGTGGATAAGATTACATTTTTACTCCACTTTCATTGCCTCCGTTTCTTGTACCTTTTTCATCAAATAATCCCGGATGGCATCCTGAATTTGCTTAATGTCAAATCTGCGGCTGGTCATGGCCTTAACAACTTTGCTATTCAAAATATCATCTTTAGCCAATTTTTCAAGTAATATCCTGAATTCAGCAGCGTTGTTTATATATTCCTCTTCTGTTGTTCCACTTTTTTGTAATTCAAGTATAAAATCCCTTACAATTATATCAACTACTCTACCGATAATCTCGCGGGCTCGCTCGGCCATGGCTGGATCAGTTTCTGGATCATGTATACTACTAAGGCCAGGCACTTTTTCTTCCGCGGCAGGCTCACTGTATACTTTAAACGGATCAAATTCCTCTCCATCTCCTAATGATTGCCTTTCTATTCCTGTATGTGGCATAAGTATTCATTTTTTAAAAGATATCAATACTATACTATACGCCTATATAAGAGTCTCCGTCAAGACAAACAAAAAATCTCTCCGGCCTGGAGAGATTTTGAAAAGTTAACGTTTTGACCATTGTGGTGCGCGCCGTGCCTTCTTCAAACCAAATTTCTTGCGTTCCTTAATACGCGGATCACGAGTCAAAAACCCGAGTGCCTTTAATGTTTTCTTAAAATCCTCGTTCCATTCCACTAAAGCACGGGCAATACCGAGCTGGACAGCGACCGCTTGCCCTTTCTTGCCTCCACCAGCAACTTTAACGGAAAAATCAAGATCTTTTTCCTTAGCCAGCGCCTTGAGTGGCGCCAAAATCAAAGTTTGCAGCTCAAAATAAGGAAAATAATCATTCAGCGCTTTGCCATTGACGACTATTTTTCCGGATCCTTTGTCGACGCGCACGCGTGCGGCCGCCCGTTTGCGCCGCCCAACGGCGCGTGAAATTTTTTGTTTAACGTTTAGTTTTGTCATAGACGAATTATTTGAAGGTAAGCCGTTTCAAACGATTGGTGCGCAATTTATTCTTAGGAACCATCCTAGCCACAGCATGCCGAACTATTTCCTTCGGGTTTTCGGTCAAAAGCTTTTTGGCCGGGGTGCGCTTCAAACCACCCGGATGCATCGAATGATGCTTGTATTCTTTTTGCACAATCTTTTTGCCGGAAAAAACCAGCTTGTCAACGTTAGCCACGCATACTTTTGCGCCTTCATCAACATGCGACCGAAAAGTCGCTTTGTGCTTGCCCATAAGAATCTTGGCGATTTCTGTCGCCAGACGACCTGGACGCTTGCCGGCAGCGTCAAGTTCATAGGTATTATGAGTAACTCCAGCCATACAGGATAAGTAAAGTAAAATCGATAAATTAGTTAGATTAATTCAACCACGGCTTCTTCCGCTCCGTCGCCAACGCGGTTCTGTATCATTGTGATACGAGTATAACCACCTTTACGATCCTTATACCGAGGGCCAAGCACCTCCATAAGTTTCCGCACGCTATTCTTTGTATAAAGAACAGCGGCAATGCGGCGGCGATCAGCCAGGCTACCACTTTTTGCACGGGTGATCAATCGCTCAGCCGCAGAGCGTACGACTTTGGCTTTGGCTTTAGTGGTTTTAATTTTTTCATATAAAACCAAACTTTCGACCAGGTTCGCGATCAACGAACGACGGCCGGCGGTTTTGCGATCAAGTGTTACTTTATTCTTTTTATGTCGCATATAATACTAACAATTATTCCTTCTTCTTGGTTTTCTTTTTTGGTTTTGCTTCCTTCTCTTCCGATTCGGGGGCTTCTTCTTCAGCCGCCTGCTCTGCAACCGCTTCATTGGCAATCGACTCCGGCGACGCACCTTCAGCCGCATCCAAAATAATAGTAAAGTGATCCATCAAGATTTTCGTCGCTTGGGCCAATGCATCTTTTGGCGAGATAGTACCATTCGTTTCGATAGTTAAGGTCAACTTTTCGTAATTGGTAATGTCACCGACGCGAGTATATTCCACATGATATCCCACATCTTTGACTGGCGTGTATACCGAATCGACCACGATAGTACCCAAATCATAATTCTGTCGATTTTTTTCTTCTACCGGGCGGAAACCGCGACCGCGGCCAACCGTTATCTCCATCTCAAAGGGTTTATTATTCGTTAATGTGCAGAGCAGCAACTCTTTGCTAATCACTTCCACGTTGGAGTTTGCTTGGATATCTGCCGCCGTCACTGCCCCTGGCCCTTTCTTCGTAATATTCAAAACGACCGGTTCATCGGAAAAGACACTCACTGAAAGCTGCTTCAAATTGAGCATAATTTCCACCATGTCTTCCTTCACGCCGTCAATCGTGCTGAATTCATGCTGTACACCCTTCACTTTAAAATGTTCCACTGCCGAACCTGGCAGCGAAGACAACAGCACCCGTCGCAAAGCATTTCCAAGCGTGGTACCGTAACCGTGATAACACGGCGTTACAACCATCGTACCGGAATGTGGACCGGTTTCCTCGAAATAGACTTTCGATGGCAAAAGGAAATTCTCCATACAACGATGTTAAAATGTTAAAATTAGCGAGAATAGAAACCAATGATTGAACGCGCGTCAAAATTAGGATTTTCAATCGTCGGACTATTCAAAATTTTTCCCGTAAGAGCTTTGGCATCGACTGCCAACCAGCTCGGCACTTCTTTCTTCGCCATCGTCTCAGATGTCTTTTCAAACAACTTACTTTGCTTTGAAGTAGTTTTCAGGGCGACTGCTTCACCAACGCGTACGCGATAGGAAGGGATATTCACTTTTTGACCATTAACAGTGATATGGCCGTGGCTGACAAGTTGCCGCGCGGCAGCGCGCGACGGCGCCAAGCCCATACGATAAACGACGTTATCCAAACGCGCTTCAAGATACTGCAGCAAAAATTTACTCGTATCACCAGTCTTCTTGGAAGCTTCGGCGACGTATTTGGCAAACTGGCGTTCCAAAAGACCATAAATCATTTTCACTTTTTGTTTTTCGCGTAACTGCTTGCCATAACCAGAAACCTTACGACGACGTTGGGATGGTCCATGTTGACCGGCGGGATAGCTCCGGCGTGTTACCGGACACTTGGCGGAATCACAAAGCTTCTCGCCATACTTTCGACATAATTTGTGTTTAGGGGTTAAATTGCGTGCCATAAATAATATTTTCTTTTATAGTTCTACATCAAAAATTACACGCGCCGTCGTTTTGGCGGACGACAACCATTATGTGGGATCGGAGTCAAATCATTAATGGCCAAAACGTTAAGGCCATTCGTGTGCAAGGCGCGAATTGCGCTTTCCCGGCCGCCACCAATACCTTTTACAAAAACGCTCACTTCCTTGACACCGTAATCTACCACACGTGTCATCAAATCTTTTACCACCACGCTTGCGGCGTAGGGAGTGGCCTTCTTTGGACCCTTAAACCCGGTCGAACCGGATGAAGACCAACCAAGCACCGCGCCATTTGGATCGGTTAGCGTGATAATGGTGTTGTTGTAGGTCGCTTGGATGTAGGCGTTCGCTCTCGGCACTGGACGGACATTTTTCTTTTTCACTTTCGCTTTTGCCGATGGAGCAGTTTTCGTTTGGACGTCAGTCATACAATACAAATGCTAAGATAACTAGTGGTTAAGAAATTATTTATTTATCTTAAGTCTTGGACTCGACACGGCGACCGCTTCCCATGGTCTTACGCACGTTGCCGCGCACAGTGCGGGAATTCGTTTTGGTCCGCTGTCCTCGTACCGGCAGATGTCTCATGTGTCTAACACCGCGCCAGCACTTAATGTCTTTCATGGCCTTGATGTTACCCTGAATTTCACGGCGCAAATCTGCTTCCGTTTTGTAGCCTTTTTCAACCACCGCCCGTAATTTATCTTCCTGCTCAGTGGTAAGATCCTTGGTGCGGATGTTGCCGTCAACACCGGCTGCCTTCAAAATTTTTTTCGCTGAGGCTCCGCCAACGCCAAAAATATACCGTAAAGAAAATTCGATTTTTTTGTCCTTAGGAATATTGGTCCCTGCGATACGCATAATGGAGAGAAACTTTTGATTTATTAAAAATATGTAGAGCAAAAATCTTAACCCTGCCTTTGTTTATGCTTCTTGGTGCTGCAAATAACCCGCAATTTACCTTTGCGACGTACGATTTTACATTTCATGCAAATCTTTTTCACCGAGGCTCTGACTTTCATATGATAAGACTCAATTATACTGAATACTGAGTTAGTGAATAATTTATTTAGTAAGAAAAAATACCAACCACTGCCGCGATATCGACGCCCGCATTACAAACTAACTACGGACCTGTTGCCACTGAGTTAGCCGACGCGATGCTACACCGCACTGGTTGATATGATTGACGAGCGAGCGAAGCAAGCATATCCCAAAGGGACATTCTTACTCTTTTTCGTTCACTCAAACACTTTTCAATTCAATTGTACCCCCTTAAAACCGGAACGTGATTCGGCCCTTGGTCAGATCATAGGGAGTCATCTCAACCTTGACCTGGTCCATGACCGATAGACGAATTTTATTGAGCCGCATCTTGCCCGACAAATGAGCAACAATGCTTTGGCCGCTTTCGAGCTTTACTCGAAACATCGCGGCGGGCAACAGCTCTTCGACCGTGCCTCTGAGCTCAATGGTATCGTTTTTAGCCATTTAGTTAAATTAGCTGCGTTAAGTATAGCGCAGATGAATAAATTCGTCAATAGCTGAGTTTAAAATTGCTGTTAAAAGGCTTTTTTCTTGCTAAAACAAGCATTTTATTCGATAGTGGCAATGGTTTTAAGCAGGGCCTCAACATCGGAAATTCGATACACCCAAAATTTATATAAAAGAAAATTCCATCCCATCGACAAAATAATATTCAACAAGCGAACCAGAAGATAATCCCATGATGGACCAAACAGACGAAGTGGTAAAAAAACCGTAAAAGACCACATCCAAGCCGTCGCGATTAAATAATTAATAAAAGACAGACTCAAAAAACGTCTAAGTTGTCGGCTCGTCAAGCCGGCGGCCTGAAATGACCAGTATTTATTGGCAAAAAAAACAAACAACAAAATAAAAGGCTGATAAATTATGACCGCCGCATAATGCGGCAAAGAAGTGAAACGGGCAAAGACATACAAACTGCCAACATCCAGACAAAAAGCGCTGATACCGATACTGAAATATTTAACAAACTCTGTCCGCGCTTTCCACGCTCGCCCTAAGAATCGTTGTAACATACAACTATTCCAAAATTGCTTTTATCCTCCTCACCCCCGCACTGACTGCCTCCTCTTTTATAATTTTAAAATGCCCCATGGTTCCGGTATGTTCAACGTGCGGCCCGCCACAGACTTCACGGCTAAAGGTTGGACCATCCGGGTCAGCCGCCGCTTTTTGTTTGGGGTCGCCAACGGTGTATACCTTTACGATTGGCTGATATTTATCCTCAAATAATCCGACAGCCCCCATCTCTTTCGCCTGTTCAAAAGGCATTTCTTGCCAAGAAACCGGATAATCGCGGATGATAGCAGCATTCACTAGTTCCTCAGTTTCCTTCAATTGTTCAGGGGTCATCTTAGCCGGATTGTTAAAATCAAACCGCATACGTTCAGGCGTGATATTGCTCCCCCGCTGTGTGGCATGCGGGCCAAGCACCCGTCGCAGAGCCGCATGCAAAAGATGCGTGGCAGTGTGGTATTTTGTGGACATCTCACCATGGTCAGCGAGTCCACCGGCAAATTTCTGACCACTGGCCGCACGAGATTTTTCTTGATGTTCCTGTTTCAATTTCAGAAATCCTTCCGAATCCAAAACGAGCGTTCTCTCACGCGCCAATTCTTCCGTTACTTCCAGGGGGAAACCATAACTTTGGTATAAATCAAATGCCACCTCAGCTGGAATAGTGTCGCCATGCGCTAAACGAGAAGTTTTTTCTTCAAAAATTTTCAATCCGTTCGCGAGCGTCTTACGAAATTTTTCCTCTTCTTTGTGAATGGCCAAACCAATCTCCTCGCGTCGAGCGGCTAATTCTGGATATTGATCACGATATTCCTGAATGACCGCCTCGACCAAACGACGACAAAAATTATCATTAATTTCCAAGTGGTGAGCAAAGCGTACTGCCCGCCGGATCAAACGACGAACGAAATATCCTTGATCTTTATTAGAGGGCAGAATATTGTCGCCAACCAAAAACGTGGCCGCCCGAAGGTGATCCATTATGACACGAAAGGCATAGGTGTCTTTTTCATCATGGCCGTACTTGCGTCCGGAAATCTCCACCAACGCATGTCGCATGTTAACAAAAACATCAATAGCAAAAATATCGGGATCATCATTCACCGCCGCGGCAAGACGTTCAAGCCCCCCGCCAAAATCGACATTCTTTTGAGGGAGGAGCTGAAAACCACCAGTCGTTTTCTTGTACTGCATAAACACATTATTGCCGATTTCCATAAACCGACCGCAGTCGCAATTCACATGACACGGCCGACTGGCAAAGGGCGACCGTTCGTGCAAACCCAATTTTTCTCCAAAATCCCAAAACATTTCCGTATCCGGCCCGCCGGGCTCTCCGATTGGCATCGCCCCTGGTACACCCGATCGACTCCACCAATTCTTTTTTTCATCATAATAAAAAATCCGCGCACCTTGCAGACCGTCTCGCTCAGGAAAATCAGCAATTTTTGCCTCAATCCCCTTCTTCTTGAAAAGCTCTTGCCACAATTGTGCGCTTTCAATGTCTTTTGGAATATCAAGAGAATCATTGCCGCGAAAACACGTAATATACAAACGCTTGGGATTAAGTCTTACTACCTCCGTCAAAAATTCCCACATCCACGGGATTTGCTCTTTTTTAAAATAATCGCCGAGCGACCAATTTCCGAGCATCTCGAAAAATACCGTGTGACGATTGTCACCCACTTCCTCAATATCTTGACTGCGAAAACATTTCTGCGCATCGGCAACACGCGTACCTAGTGGATGTTTTTGTCCTAAAAGGTAGGGCAGCATCGGCTGCATGCCTGAGCCGGTAAACAGAGTCGTGGGGTCATTTTCCGGAACCAAAGAAGCCGACGGGATCACAGCATGTCGCTTCTCTTTAAAAAAGTCTAAATATTTTTGACGAATTTGTTTCGTGGATAACATACAAGTTAAACAATTTCACCGCCACCTAAACATTCCCCATTCTTATAAAATACTGCAAACTGCCCCGCTGTCACGGCACGCTCGGGAGTATTAAATCTTACCAAATTCTGACCTTTTTCTCCTCGAACTTCACATTTGACCAAAGGCTGCCGGTGGCGAAGTCGCACTTGACATTTTAGCGGAAATTTTGGCTCCTGTCCACTAATCCAATTAATCCCAGTGACTTTAATTTCCTTTGAATAAAGGAGCGGATTATCTTCATCTCCCACCACAAGTTCATTGGCGGCAAAATGCTTAGCCACTACATACAATGCCTTCTTGTCATTCCTGATTCCTGATTCCTGATTCCTGATTCCCAGATGCCGTTGTCCGATCGTATAAAAAGCCAGACCTTCATGACGGGCGACGATTTCGCCCTTGGTCGTTACCACGTTACCAGGCTGTGTCTGAATCTTTCCTGCTAAAAATTCTTTCATTGGCACTTCGCCGACAAAACAAATCCCCATGCTTTCTTCCTTGTACGCTGTTGGCAAGGCAAATTTTTTCGCCAGTCGACGTACTTCTGGTTTAGTAAGATTGCCAAGCGGAAAAAGGGTCCGGGCCAATTGTTTTTGATTAAGTTGGTTTAAAAAATAGGTTTGATCTTTATTCGCATCTTTTGCCATTAATAATTCGTACCTTTTCATTTTAAATTTTTTACTTTTCACTTCGCCAATCCGGGCGTAGTGTCCCGTCGCCAAAAAATCAAAACCAAGCTGCTCTGCCTTTTCAAGCCAGCTGCCAAATTTAACAAATTTATTACACAAAATATCGGGGTTCGGTGTCCGACCCTTTTCATATTCGCGGTAAACGTGCTCCAAAACGAATTTCTGATACTCAGCGGTAAAATTAAATTTCAAACATGGAATACCAAGAGCAGCCGCCACCCGCAAAGCATCACGGTAATCTGGCAGCCAGCAGCTGCCGCCAGTTGTTTTCTCAACATCGTAATTGACCATAAACGCTCCCGTCACGTCATACTTTCCGGAACGCACGAGTAAAGCAGCCGCAACAGAAGAATCAACCCCACCGGACATCGCCACCAGCACTCTTTTTTTAGATATTTTTCCTTTCATGGATTTCTTAAAAGATCTTTAGAAACACCTTCCAAAAAACCAGCAATGTGGCAAATCGCCATTTAAATACCAACGATTTTGGAATTGAACTATTTTCATTGTTTGTCCCGATGCTGTCTGACAAACTCCCTCAGTATCGGTCCGGCTGACAAGCCGCGTACATCCACGAAAAGCATAATAATTTTCAAAACTGCTGTGAACCTTATGTAAATACCATAATTCGTAGCCGACCAAAGCGACAGCGGCAATTACCAAGACAATGATGGCGATTAAAATTTTTTTATTCATACAAATTGCTTCTAAAAAGAAACTGATTTGCTACAATTCTATCGGCAAAATTTCTTTCTTCAAAAGAGCAAGATAATAACGGTCAACTGGCAACATTATTTTTTTCTTCCAAACGATTTCCCAAGCTGTTTTTGTTTCTAACCAATAAAGCATATCATATTTCAATCGAAAATCCTGCTCAATCTTACCTGCCTCGTTACTGTAAAATTCTTGCGTTCTTTTAACCCCTATTTTCCCCAATGAATCTAGCTTATCAGCATCTCGCAGAATAATGGCTTCCGGATATTTATTGGCAGCGTTATTCCAATGGTAACGAATGGCGTAGAGAACAATAATTTTTTCTTGTTTGGTCAGAATATCAAAGGCAGAGTCTTTCTTATACCATTCCCGCATCATTTCATACGAAAGTTCATGGTGCCGAGAGCCGAAACCCGTCATTTCACGTGTCCGGCCAATATCATGCAGAGTGGCGGCCAAACTGCATAAAAAAATATTTTGTTTCTCGCCCGCCGCAACTTCTTCCGCCCATTTTCTGACGCGTTCCGAGTGGCTAAAACCGTGTGCCGGAATCGGATAATCCCTAAATAAGACTTTGACTTTTTTTCGAGTATAGGCAAGTAGATTCTCTTGATCTTTTGTCATACGGATCATTTTTGTTACTATCTTTCCAATTGCGCCTTGTTTACTAATACACAGCTTGATAAACTCATCGCTATTTTTATACTAGTGCCATCATAACAATATCAGCGGTTTATTTCAAGATAAAAAAATTCCACCCTTCATGAGGGTGGAATTTTATTTCCTAATTCAACTAGGCAGCCATTGAATTGCGGCGAGCCTGCAAGCAGGAGCGGCAATACACCGGTTTGTCGCCGGAAGGCTGGAAGGGCAGCTCAGTGATCGCTGTCCCGCAGCTGGCACAGGTCAAATTGACACTGTACATCTGACGAGGGGCGCGCGGACCGCGGCTGAAGCCGCCGCCCTGACCACCCATTCTGCTCTGGCGGAAAGCGCGGTTGCAGTCGGAGCAGTACACCGGACGATCACCAGACGGTTGGAAAGGCAGTTGTGAAATGTGGGCCCCGCATTTAGCGCAGGTCAAATCCACATCATACATTTGCCGATCGGTACCAAAAGCCATAGAAGTTGTGCGTTTTTGTTCCCAAAATGTTGTTTGAGACGACTAATTAAACGACCTCGTTGGGAACTAAAAACGTTGCCCAAGTGAAAAAAGTATACCA
>JAJYIJ010000027.1 GCA_021790135.1 bacterium
TCTCTACTATAGTACAGAACCAGGCTTTTGTCAATATTATCTGCTAGTTGCCGCTATACTCCGGCACATCTTCAATTTTTACTGATAGAAGCTTGGAGACACCATCCCCCTGCATCACGACGCCATACAAAGCATTGGCCGCATGCATGGTAACGCGATTATGCGTGACGATAATGAATTGCGAATGAGTGGCGAGCTCGGCCATAATTTTGGCGAACTTGAGCGTGTTGGCTTCATCAAGCGCGGCTTCGACTTCGTCGAGCACGACGAATGGCGAAGGATTGTTGTAGAGAATAGCCGAGATGAGAGCGATGGATGTGAGGGTGCGCTCCCCGCCGGAAAGCATGTTCAGATATTTCACTTTTTTACCGGGCGGGTTGGCGATAACTTCGACGCCAGTGAGAATTTTTTCGGATTTCTTTTTTGGTTTTACTTCTTCTGTCTCCACTTCACCGCTGACGACGGGAGTACCATCCGGGTTCAATTCCCCTTCTTCTCTGGGGGGTTCACCGTATATTTCTTCCAAGGCCGCATTGCCGCCGCCGAATAATAATTTAAAGTAACGATCAAAATCTTTACGGATTTTCTTAAAGGCGGCGCTGCGACGTTTTTTCATGAGTTCGTCAAGCTCCTCAATCATCACCGTCAAATCTTTGATCGCTTTTTGCAAATCATCGATCTGAGCAACGAGAAAATCATAGCGCTCTTTGGTGGTGGAGTACTCTTTTACCACTTCTTCATCAATGCCGCCAATCAAGCTGAGCTGGTACTTCAATTTTTCAATCCGGTCGGCCAGTCCGGGCACCTCCTCAAGCAAAGCGGCCTCCGATAGTCGTTCAATGATTGAGGGGAGTGACAATTTCATTTCACTCACGACCTCATTGGCTAGGTCCTCCTGTTTGGTTTCCAGCTTGGCATAACGAATATTAAATTCACTGCGCTCCCCTAGGAAGCCATTGACCATTTCTTGCTGCTTTTGCATCTGCTCTTGCAAAGCAAACACACGCTGCTTCTTTTCTTCTTCGCGGGCGTTAAATTCTTTGATTTCTGTTTCTATTTTTTCGATCGTTGCGGCGATGCCATCGATCTGTTCTTGCAGATTTTTCTTACTGCCCGCAAGCTTTTGCAACTCCGCACCATATTCCTCTGGACTGGATTTAAGCAATGCCAGTTCATTTTTGAACCGCGCTAATTCTTGAGCAATTTTATTATACTCGGCTTCAGCCAACGCAGCCTGATTTTTGGCGCTTTCGGCAGCGACTGTGATATCAACAAGATCGTTTTTCTCTTTTTCGATTTGACTTTCGAGCTGGTTCAGATTATGCGATTCAAGTCGGACCATTTCTTGGATCTCAGCCGCGTGGTCTTCGGTTGTCAAAGACAACTTCGAGCTGAAGCTCAAGTTATTTCTTCGCTGCCGGAAGCCGCCGCGCATGATACCGCGCGGTTCGACCAGATCGCCTTCAAGCGTAACGAATCTTCCCCGCCCAACTCCAATTCGTTCTGCCACGTGCAGATCATCAATAACGAGCGTGTCGCCGAGAATCATGGAAAAAATTGGGAACATTTTTTCATCAAAACGAATGAGGTCGATGGCGCGGCCATGCACGCCTTTTTCTTGAAGCAGCTGCTCGGTAGCGCTGAAGGGCTGACGTGGCTGAATTCTTGAAAGTGGCAAAAAAGTCGCCACCCCAAAACGATTTTGCCGCAGATATTCGATAGCGCGGCGAGCGACCGTTTCATCCTGCACAACGATTGATGACAGTTGAGCGCCAACCGCCACTTCCAGGGCCACTTGGTATTTTTCTTCAACTTCACCCAGTTCGGCCACTAATCCAAAAATTTTACCAAAATTATTTTTAGCTTCCATTACCGCTTTGACCGCGGTGAGTCCAGACAATTCCCGGAAGCTCCGCTCTGACTGATCCTTAAAGAGTTCACTTTGCAGACGAGAAATTTTGAGACGAAGTTCACTCTGGTCGGCAGCGAGCCGATCGATGTGGTGTTTCTTCTCCGTCACGGCTTTAGCCTTTTCTTCACTTTCTTCTCTGCCAGCAGTGCTTCTTTCGACAACGAGTTTGGCAGTTTCGTTCAATTCGGCCACCTTACCCTCGAGCCAGCCGACATTTTGCCGTCCACTCTGGCTGTATTCAGTTTGCATCTGTCCTTCGATAATCACCAGCTGGCGTTCCAATTCATTTTTTGCACGCATCGTTTCTTGATGACGCTCTTGCAAACTCTCAAATACTTCTTGGCGGGTCGCTCCTTTGGCCAACTCGGCCAATTCCACCTGAATTTTTTCTAATTCCGCGAAAGCGTTTCGATATTTTGTTTCAACGGCCGCAAGGAGCCCCTGCACCTCATCGACTTCTTTTTTATTATGACTATACAAAGTGAAGTAATACATTTCCTGAGTATCGCGCAAACGCGCCTCGACCTCCTGCCGCTGCTCAAGTTTTTTCACTTGCCTGGCCAAAAGTTTTAAACGTGGTTCCACTTCTGCCAACAGCGTTTCCGCCTGCTTGATGTTTTCTTCGCTCCGGCCTAATTTCAATTGCGCTTGGTGCTGTTTGATTTGGTGTTCTTTGATGCCGCTGGCTTCGTCAAAAAAATCTTTGCGCTCGGCTGGCGTTACGGTGAGCAATCGATCGATCATTCCTTGGCTCACGATACTATAGGCGCCTTCGGCGAATTTCGCTTTTGCCAGGAGGATGTGAATATCAATAAGGCGCGCCGGGTTACCATTGACGAGATACTCGCTTTCGCCACTGCGGTAGAGACGGCGAGTAATAATAATCTCGGGAAATTCCAAGCCGGTTTCGCCGCCAGCATTATCAAGCGTCATCGCTACTTCGGCCGCGCCGAGTGAACCTTTCGATTCCGAGCCGCTAAAAATAATATCCTCGCTTTTCTTGGCGCGGATGTTGCGCATGGACTGTTCTCCCATCACCCAACGAATGGCATCGGTGATGTTGCTTTTTCCGCTGCCGTTCGGACCGACCACGCCAGTAATACTAAAAGAACCGTTTTGGGGCGGTAAAAAATCGAGGATGGTTTTGTTGGCGAATGATTTGAAGCCTTGAATCTCGAGGCGTTTCAGATACATAGCAAGAAAAACTCTCTGTTCTTATGCTGCAGTATACCACAAACTCGAGAGCGGCACAACACATTTTTACTTTTTCCCTCCGAGGAGAGTGAAGGTAAAATTATCGATCGAATAATCAGTGGTGGACGATGGCACTCGCAGATCATTTATAATCAGCTTAAAGCGATACTGATCATTCTCAAAAGTTACAGTGGCATCAGAACGATTGATAAAACGAATACCCGTGCCATAATGAGCGCGCAGTTGTTCGATAGTTGGCTTCAGATCAAGCGAACCGATCACGATTCCATCTTTTTTGATCTCGACAATGGTTGCCCCACTAAGCACGGTCGTGAATGAGCCGCTCGGAAGAGTGGCTCCAATTCCGGCCGTTCGTGGATTGGAAGAGGCAATGACATTCATAATGATGAAATCGTATCCACTTGTATCGAAAGCCGGCTCCATTTCCGGAGCAAAAGAATAATCCGACAGAGCATCGCCGGCAAGCGGAGCGGGTTCGTTATATTGCACGTTAGCCGCATTTAAAATAACGATATTGCTGCTGCCATACGGCGTCAGATCAGCGTTCGAAATCGCCAGGCCAGGTAACCATGGTTTTATTTTTGCCGCTCCGTCATGACCGATAATATACTCAAACTTCGATTGAATAGTGTCGTACTCACTTGAGGAAAGGACAATGGGGCTAGCAGCCCGAACGATTTGACCATTCTGCATGATGTGGTTTTGTACGAGCAATTTTTGCAGGCTACTGACCTGACTGTTCATTGAAACTGTAAACATGTTCCAGGGTCCCGCGATCGCAAGAAGCAAGACGAGTGATAGCGAGTATGGTGCAAAACGAAGAGTTTTGCTTTTGCTGAACAGATAATAAAGGGCATTCGCCAGTAACCAGACTCCGCCCATTGTCACGAGATAGCGCGGCTCGGTCACGCCATAGGCATTCATTCTGACACCAATCGCGACAAAAAGAACAATCACGAGCGGCAAGAGTGAAACAAAAAAACCGACGAATATTTTTTGCAGCCAGCCATGGGCCGCATCTCGCGACAAGGTATAGGCAACTAAGAAGGCCACCATTCCAACGCCGGCAAAAGCCAAAATCCACTGAGCCACTCCCCCTTTTGGCCATTGCCATAGAAGCAAAACTTTAACGAGGTACGCGTACAAAATAACGAAAAAGGCAATCACCAATGGAATCCAAATGTAGCGTAAAAATAATGACACGATGATCGGCAATTCATATTCAGACTTGCCCTTAGCTTGAGGCAGACCCGCAAGCCAAAACCAACTACCAAAAATGCCGATAGCGATTATCCAAAGCTGGCGGATTAAGAGCCAGACATTTAAATATGAAGTGTCAAAAAAAAGATAATTAACAGCCAGCACACCAGCGCTGACGCCAAGACCAAGTCCAATAGTGAAAAGAGCCGCCGTGATAAAACGGCTGATACTGGTACCAACGAATTGCCAGTGTTCAAGAACATTTGTCCGGTCGAAAGAGGCAAAAAAGGCCGTAACAAATCCGACGAGAGTCATAATAAAGGCGCGCGCGTTGTCGGCGGCTGTGAGCGGACTCGAAAGGGCGAAGTAAAAAAGAATAGCGATTATAAAAACACCCGCCTGTCCGGCCAGCCGGTAGTGCCATTTTTCGAACGCTCGCTCCAAAATAAGCGTGGCACAAACTTCCCAAGGGAAGGCCACGACGGCAACGATAAGTGTTTTTGTCAACCGAGGATAATCAACACTATACCTCCCAATTAAAAACCAGGCTAGAGCCGTGCCAATACCTGTAATAAGAGTCGCCACTGGAAATCGTTTTATTGTTATGGCTATGGCACGAAAAAAATTAAATACGACATTTTTAATAAACATAGTATAGACTTATTCTTTATATGATAACCGGGCAACGAAGATGGGTCAATATGCCGACTTGACAAGTAGCGTCCCTTCAACTATACTGTCCTGTTCTCTAACTATGGACACAACCGCAACAAAAATTTACCAGCACCTGCTTGGCGCTCATAAAATTGTGATTGCGCCGCACCAGAATCCTGACGGCGACGCCATCGGCGCAGCCACGGCCTTCCAGGAGTATCTTGCAAATTATGGCAAAGATGCGCAAATTTTTTGTGCCACACCGGTGAACCCCTCTCTCCATTTTCTGCCCCACGCTACCGAAGTGACGGATGACGCAGCCGTTTTTAACAACAAGGCGGTCGATACGATTGTCGTTTTGGATTCAGGCGATTTGCGCTACAACGGCATTGCCAATCTGGTGGCAGGGCACCCGGCAACGCTTATTAATATTGATCATCACCCAACCAACGAACGCTACGGTCACATCAACTTTGTCATGCCGACCGCCGCGTCCACCACCGAAATTTTATTTCACTACTTTCGCCGTAACCGCATTCACATTAATCACAAGATGGCAACGTCGCTTTTGACCGGTCTTTCCACCGACACTGGCAACTTTACCAATGCCGCTACCTCGGTTTCGGCTCTAGCCGCCAGTGCTGAGTTGCTAAGTTCAGGGGGAAATTTTAATCTGGTGACGCACGAGACGCTCGCCAACAAATCAATCAGTGCTCTTCGGCTATGGGGTCTGGTTTCCAGCCGCTTGGAGCGCGACACCGCCACCGGTTTGACATCAACCTATATGACGCAAGAGGATTTGAAAAGGTTTATGGTGCCTGACAGCGAAGCCGAAGGTATTTCTAATTTTTTGAACAATTTGGAAAACACGCCCATTGCGCTGGTCTTGCGTGAATTGCCGGATGGACAAATAAAAGGCAGCTTCCGCACCACCCATGACGATATCGACGTGTCGAGTTTGGCCAAACAGCTTGGTGGCGGCGGACACAAAAAGGCGGCGGGCTTCACGCAGCCAGGGCCAATCGAGGCGGTGCTCCAAAAAATTAGGGCCATGCTCTCTGGTGGATAACATTCTTGACGCCGTTCACCTTTCTCTCCTATACTATATTTATATGATTTCCCAGCATCTTAATAATAATCTTAATTCTGCCTAACGCGTGCGGGGAAATTTTGTTACCAACAAATGAACCCGCCGGTCGGCGGATTTTTTAAATAAAATTCCGGGATAGTTGAGTGGTACAACGCCACGCTGTTAACGTGGATATCCCTGGTTCGAATCCAGGTCCCGGAGCTAATCCCGCCATTCATGAATGGCGGGATATTTTTATAAAAATTGAATTCGAACTAAAAGCAAATAAAAACGCCTACATGTGGGCCGATTTTTGACCCCTGGGCGGGACGCAATTGTCGTGGTATTATTTATAGTGGTCAGTAAAAAGCTTTTCTAATTATGAAAAAATTATTTTTATTCGTGATGGTTAGTCTTGATGGTTATTTTGAAGGAGAAGACCATGATTTGAGCTGGCACAATGTTGATGCTGAATTTAATAAATATGCAATCAAACATACTTCTGAGGCCGGCATATTGCTTTTTGGGCGGAAAACGTATGAGCTTATGGCAAACTATTGGCCAAGCGCTCACGCCGCAACCGACGATCCGGTTGTTGCTAATCTTATGAATAATACTCCGAAAATAGTTTTTTCAACGACGTTAAAAAAGGCGGAGTGGAATAATACTCGGCTTGTGAGGGAAATTAATCCCGACGAAATCATCCGACTAAAAAAAGAATCTTCAAAAGATCTGGCGATGTATGGCAGTAATACGCTTGCTGTAAATATGATGAAATTTAAACTCATTGATGAATTCCGGATCATGGTGAACCCGGTGGCAATCGGTAAAGGAACCTCATTATTTAAAGGATTGGAGGAAAAAGTACCTATGGAACTTATAGGCACCAAGAAATTCAAATCTGGGAATGTATTACTGAGCTATAGGCCAAAATTGTAAGGAAGCACATTTTAAGTGGAGTAACTGTGACCGAAGTATCGCCTGGAAAAAATTCTTCTCGGATATTTTTTCCAATCTTGTCACTGTTTTATTGATTGCGTTCATGACCAGCCTTTTTGTGTAAGGGTTACCCCCCTTGCCCCGAAAGAAGCTTTGTGCTAGGGTACCGAAATCTTTTCGGAGATGCATCATACCTCACAGCCGGTTTGCACTGGTTATGGGGTTTTTTGTTTTAACTAATAATATTCCCGACAGCGCAACAGATTTAAAAATCGCTTTCTCAAGCGATTTTTGGCACAATCAACGGATGATTAATTATTTTGCAACCTTTGGTTTTATTAATTTTATCTAGAATATTCAGGGTACCTCGGCTTCTTTTTAAACCGATAACCAAGCGTATGCCCCCGTTCAATTTCAGCCTTATTTATTTTTTCTCTTTTGCTTTGTTGTTCAGAGAAGAAAGGTCGTGGCGATGGGGCACGGCGCGGCGGTAATAGCGGTAGCGGCAGAACAGCAATGGATTTTCTTATCAATTTTTCTATCTGCCGGACGTCTCCTCTCTGGCTCGGTTCGGAAAAAGAAATTGCTTTACCGGTATTGCCAGCCCGACCGGTCCGGCCAATACGATGAACATAATCATCAGAGTTGGCAGGAAGATCATAATTTATGACCAACCTAATATTGGAAACGTCTATGCCGCGGGCAGCGATGTCCGTGGCTACTAAAACCCTAAAAATCCCGCTTTTAAAACCCTCCAAAGCCGCCAGACGCTGAGATTGCGAGCGATCAGAATGTATCTCGACCGCATTGAAGCCCATGTGCTTAGTCGCGGCCGCAACTTTTGTAGCGCCGTACTTGGTGCGAGTAAATACCAATATTGATCCTTGACTATCGGTTAACAGCTTTTCCAGCAACTGCATTTTTATTTCTTTGCTCACAATATAGACCTCATGTTCCACCTGCCGTGAAGCCGTGCCGGGCGGAGATACTTCAATTCTGAGAGGGAGCTTCATAAATCTGGAAGCAAGCGTAACAATCTCCGGCGGCATGGTGGCAGAAAAAAGCATGGTCTGCCGTTTGGTGGGGACAAGCTCCATGATTTGTTTTATCTGCGGAGCAAATCCAATATCCAGCATCCGGTCCGCCTCATCAAGCACAACAATGGTGAACTCGGCGAGGCTGACGGTCTTTTGCTGTAGATGATCTACCAATCGTCCCGGAGTGGCAATGATCAGGTGCGGGCGACGGCGCAACATTTGCACCTGCCTATGCATCGGAACGCCACCGATGAGAACGGCGGTCTTCAGCCCTACCGCACCACCAATTTTCATTAAACTTTCATTGACCTGAACAGCCAATTCACGGGTGGGCAAAATTACCAAAGCTTTCCCCTTGGTTCGGGCGATCCTCTGGATAATTGGAAGGCCAAAGGCTAAGGTCTTGCCGGTACCGGTCTCAGCAATACCAATAATATCCTTCCCTTCCAAAGCAGCGGGAATAGCCTGATGTTGGATAGGCGTGGGCTTAAATAATTTTTGTTGTTCCAAAATGGAAAGAAGTTTGGGAGCAAGGCCGAGCTGGTCAAACCCCTGATTTTGTTTTTTTGTCATAGTATAATGAATAGTGACCCGACATCTTCAGGGCCACTATATATGACAAAAGAAGTTCAAGTCTGCGGTTAAAACCGCTTAGTTAAGAATGATAAATATATCATAATAACGCGGATTTGTCAAGGAACAGTAGACTTTTCTCACATAAATTGGTATCCTAGTTGGTGCTATGGCCAAAAAAATTTTATACATTATTACCCTTTGTGTTTTTGTAATTGGGATCGGCGCCTGGTATGAACTTGGCAAACTGCCAAAGGAATCGCCCCCACCCGCCAGCGAAGTGGCAGCGCAACCGAGTCCGGAACAGCCGATCGCCAGCGCCTCGTTCCTGTGTGATGGAGGCAAAACAATTACTGCGGAATTTTTTAAAGGCACAACGCAAGCGCCAAGCGCGCCCGGCCAACCGCCCACATCCGGCGGCTCGGCGAAAGTATCATTCAATGGTACCGCGACAACGACCTTGCATCAAACAATTTCCGCCGATGGTGGCCGTTACTCCAACGGCGCCCCCACTATCCAAGGCAGCGAATCGCTCGTGTTCTGGGTTAAGGGCAACGGCGCGCTGGTTTTAGAAAATAATCAACAAAAAAATTTTACCGGCTGCATAAAAATTGTGCCTGACCCAGGCGGTTTGCCGGAAACATTCGTGAGCAGCAGTCTCGGTTTTTCCATTCGTTATCCAGCAAATTTCACCGTCAATCCAACCTATCAATACCAAGAATTCGGACCGGGAAAAGAAATTAACGGTGTCTCATTCACCATCCCCCCTTCGATGGCGAGCGGTACCAACCTCGGCGCGGATTCGTACCTCAGCGTTGAACACATTGCCACAACCACTGCTTGCAGTGCAGCGTTATTTTTGCCGGCAGGTGATCCGAGCCAGCTCAAATTAACAACTACCACCGACGAGGATGTTACCTATTCATTCGCCACCATGACCGGCGCTGGCGCGGGCAATCGCTATGAAGAAACGGTTTTTGCTCTGCCCGGAACATCTCCTTGTCTGGCCGTGCGTTATTTCGTCCATTATTCTGTTCTTGAAAATTACCCGCCCGGCCTGGTACGGGCCTTTGACCATCAGGCGCTGTTACACCAATTCGATATGATGCGCCGGAGCTTGACGTTGGAATAGAAGCTCGGATGTTTTCTACAATATCTTTCTTCAGCAACTTAAACTTACTACACTATAGCTATGGAGACTCGACAACAAATCCTCGACGCTTTTCATTTTCGTTTCGCCTGTAAAGAATTCGATCCGCAGCGAAAAATTTCTGAACAAGATTTTACGGTCATTTTGGAAGCAGCCCGGCTCTCGCCGAGCTCATTTGGTTTTGAACCATGGAAATTTATTGTTTTGCAAAACATGGAACTCCGGGAAAAAATTTTGCCAGTTTGTTGGGGCGCACAAAAACAACTTAAAACAGCAAGCCATTTTATTGTGATTCTTGGCAGAAAAGCACCCGATCTCCATCCCAAGGCCGAATATATTCAATCAATCATGGGTAACCTGCAAAAAAGCCCGTCTGATGTTATTGAGGCTCGGGTTGGACGTCTAAAAAATTTTCAAGAAAAAGATTTTCTTCTCCCT